>JAVVFR010000122.1:0-5660 GCA_032250595.1 Bacteroidales bacterium
AATAGCGGTTGTGATCTCTTTCTTTCTGTTCTCTTTCTGTATGTTTTGTGTTATTGAATCATTTTTTAAGGTATTATTCTCCTGCTGAAGTGCCTCTATACGCTTTCTTTTGTTATTGATAAAAGTAGTGTATTGGTGAAAAAGGCTGTTTTGCGCAGAGCCTTCAAAAGTGATTGATTCGAAAATATCCTCTTTTGTAGTCTTGACAATAAAGTGCTGATCATCATCAATAATTAGTTCTAAATAAGATGAGCTTTTTGTCTCTGCCACCAGGAGATAAAAACCGGCAGGCAAAGGTTTTGTTCCTGAAAACTGGTAGTGCCCCGGTTTGTCAGATGTTGATGTGGCTGCTACCAAATTTGAATTGCCATAGTAATGAATAAGATAGGTAACGCTGTCTTCTACTCCTTCTATGAAAAACTCAATATGATGTCCTTGCTCAGCAACGCTCCCCTGAACAGTATATACGGCCAATACCATGCAAATAGTGATAATAATCTTTTGTATGCTATGATGAAAAATATGACCAGACTGCTTTTTTAAGTATTGTAACATTATTTTCTGTTTTCTTTGTTATTTGTTTTTTGTATTCTTAAAAGACTCATTTTTTTTAAGATTGTTTAGTTGTGAAGTTTTTGGTGATATTATTGTTCGTTTTTTCCTTTTTCCAATGCTGTCAATAGGTGATGTAATACAGGTGAAGCTTTAACAATGATTTTTCCCCAATGAGTGCCAAATAATTGCCTGCACTCTTTAACCGCATTCTCTTTTGAAGCGGTGAGGGGTTTTTGATATAAGATGATGAAGTCTTTCATATCTTGATAGATGTCAGCAAAATTTTCAGACAACTGTTCTAAAACAGGTTCGGCTGCAGTTTCAAAAGGATCGTCGATACATAGATAAGCATCGTTATCATTGAAAATTGTATGCAATGTGTTGAAAACATCCTCCCATGCTTCTTCTGTTACATATCGCTCATTCATTGTAGTGTCAGATACTTTAACATCAGGCAACAAACTGCCTTTAAGGTAGAGTAGCGGAAGTATCTTTTGCAGGTAAAAAACCACATCTTCTAACGGTTTCTCTTTTGAAGATTCTATAAAATGACAATACTCGTTTGCTACAGTCAGCATATCGAGTACTTTTCCTGAATATACTATGTGCTCCGATTTATGCATAATTAATTCTATTTATAGTGCAAAACTACAATTTTTTTTGCAATAGGCTTTTGGAACGATAGGATGTTTCCTGATACATTGGCATAAAAAATTTTTTTCAAACAATTGTAACAAATAAAAGCAGGGAGCGTCTCAATGTAAAAGCAACAAAACAAATATTCATTACAAAAATTTTAATATCATGAAAACATTAGACAAATCACAATTGAGGCAAATAAAGGGTGGAAGACAGTTACCATTAGGTTATAGCCCGGCATCTCCGGTATTTGTGATTGGACGACGTGGCTTGGTGGAATATCAGGCTATCCGGGCAACTGAAACAGTACTCTAGCAAAAGCAATGGTGGTAAATCTTGCCTTGGTTTTTCGGGGTCATTATACGAAACCAATATAATGACCCTAAAAAATTTTACAGAATACAACAAGAGAAATACTATCTGATACACTTCTATTTTTCAGACTGTCAATAGCGAAAAAGTCCGCGGGAGCGGACTTTTGTTATATGCCTAAGGCACTAATTATTTTGTCGATGTATTGATTCAGCGCAGCAATTTGTTGGTCATAACTTCCTATTTCAGTATTGTGACCGGCAACAGCACTGATATAGAATTTTATTTTAGGTTCAGTGCCGGATGGCCGCATCGTGATAATAGTCTTGTTTTCAAGAATATATTGTATAACATTGGATGGAGGGAAAGTCATAGGTGATTCTTTTCCGGTTACTGTATCAGTGGTTATCCCGGAGCGATAATCTTTCACCTGTTTTACCTTAACATTATTGATTGTTTCAGGAGTATTGTTACGGAAATTCTCCATCATTTGTTCAATCTCTTCGGCACCTTTTTTTCCTTTACGGGTCACTGAGACCAGTCGTTCCTGGTAGATGCCATACTTTCGATGTATCTCCTGAAGTATTTGCCAAAGGCCCATATCCCTGCTTTTTGCCCATATGGCCAGTTCGGCAATAATACAGCAAGCACTTACAGCATCTTTATCTCTTACAAAGTCACCGATCAGATATCCATAGCTCTCTTCGCCACCAGCAACAAAATTCATGGTATCTTCTCTCTCTCTGATCACGGAAGCGATATGTTTAAATCCTGTTAATGTATTAAAACATTGTATGTTAAATGATGTTGCTATCTCATCAAGGAGGTAGCTGGTAACGATGGTTTTTACAATATAATCGTTGCCCGACAGTTCACCGCTCTCATTTTTCAGGGTAAGGATATAATAAATTATCAGTGCAGCGGTTTGGTTGCCGTTCAGCAACACAAGTTCTCCTTTACTGTTACGCACGGCAATACCAACGCGATCGCCATCAGGGTCGGTTGCCATCACCAGGTCGGCATGATGCTTCTCTGCCAGTTTTAAACTCATATCCATTGCGGCGGCTTCTTCCGGGTTGGGAGAAGTCACAGTAGGGAAGTTGCCGTCGGGGATAGATTGCTCTTCAACAATTATCAGATTGGCTATACCGAATCTTTTCATGGCTTCCGGGACAGCTCTGATGCCTGTCCCGTGGAGTGGAGAGTAAACAATAGAGAGGTCGCCATGTGTATGATAAATTTCTTTGTCGAGAAGGCTTAATGCACATATCTCCTCATAATAGGCATCATCCACTTCTTTTCCAACAACAGTGATTATTTCCTCATTACCTTCCCATACAACCTCTTCAATACTATTTATCTTTCCGGCTTCAGCTATCACATTTTTATCGTGAGGAGATACCAGTTGCGCTCCGTCTTCCCAATAGGCTTTATATCCGTTATAGGCTTTTGGATTGTGTGAAGCCGTGATCATAATGCCTGACTGACATCCAAAATACCTGATCGCGAAAGAGAGTTCAGGGGTGGGACGGATATCATCGAAGAGAAATACTCCTATACCATTTCCGGATAAAACATTGGCAGCAACTTTTGCAAACAAAGCTGAATTATTTCTTGAGTCATAAGCAATAGCAACACTAACAGGTTTGCCGGGAAACATCTTTAGCAGATAGTTTGACAATCCTTGCGTTGCCATACCAACAGTGTATTTGTTCATACGATTGGTCCCAACACCCATAATACCCCGTAATCCTCCAGTCCCAAATTCCAGATCCTTGTAAAATGAGTCGGTAAGTTCCTCTGCATCGTTTTCATAAAGCTGCTTAACCTCGTTAATGGTCTCTGCGTCAAAAGGCGCTTTCATCCATGATTGTGCACGTTGTGCTATTTGGCTTTCAATAGTATTGTTGCTCATAACAGGTTCGTTTTTAATTACTCATTTTTGATGATCTCAAGGCAGTGTTCCAGCGAGTCATTCCAATAGGGTATAACGGTGTTGAATAATTTTTTGAATTTGTCAACATTCATAACACTATAGGGGGGTCGTTTTGCTTTGGTTTGATACTTTTCTGAAGTAACGGCATGAACGGTAGTATTAAGATTGGCGTATTTGAGAATAGATTTGGCAATATCAAACCAGCTTGCAACACCTTCATTAGCATAGTGAACAATTTCAACACCGTTCAGTTTTATGGCCTCTGGAATGCATGAGAGTATGGCATGTGCAAGATCGATGGCATAAGTAGGAGAGCCTATCTGGTCGTAAACAACATATAATGGCTCAGCGGTGGCTCCTTTCTCCAGTATTGTCTTCACAAAATTTTTGCCAAATGGGGCATAAAGCCATGACGTTCTGATAATAAGTGCTTTATCAAGGTGATATAAAATGGCTATTTCTCCTTCCAGCTTTGAGTGGCCATACGCTGACATAGGGCAGGTAGCATCTTCTTCCCTGTAAGGAGTATTTTTATTACCGTCAAAAACGTAATCGGTAGAGATATGGATTAAAAATACGTTATCCCTTTCACATATTTCAGCAAGGCTTTTCACGGCTTTTGCGTTGATATCCAATGCTTTAACGGGTTCCTCTTCCGCTTTGTCAACAGCGGTATAGGCAGCACAATTGATTACCACATCCGGCATAGTATGTTGCATCAGTTTTTCTATTGCATCAACATTGCAGATATCAGTGTCATCTATATCACTATAGTAGAACTTATTACCGGGATAATGGTGTTGAATATATTGAATTGATTTTCCGAGTTGCCCCTTTGCACCGGTAACTAAAATATTTTTGAGCATAAGTAAGCAAATGTTTTGTTTGGTTATTTTGTGTTAATACCGATACAAAAATAGTTAATCCCTTTGGCGGCCATTTCTGCTTTATCATAAATGTTTCTGCCATCGAAGATAGCATTATCGATAATTTTCTCTTTGATAATATTAAATTGTGGGATTTTAAACTCTTTCCATTCAGTAATGATGCACAGGCAGTTGGCATTGTTGAGCACGCTGTATTGATCGGAGCCATAGCTGATTTTATCACCCACTCTTCTCTTTGCTTCATCCATAGCAATGGGGTCGTATGCCTGTATTTTACAGCCTGCCTGCAGAAAGGCATCAATAAGTACCAAAGCAGGAGCTTCACGCATATCATCGGTTTCCGGTTTAAAGGAGAGTCCCCAAAAGGCAATGGTTTTCCCTTTAAGGTTACCTTGATAGTAGGCATGTACTTTCTCGAACAGAAGCCTTTTCTGGTCATCGTTTACATCTTCAACAGCTTGCAGGATGCGTAACTCGTAATTGTTTTCCTTTCCGGTTTTTATGATGGCTTTCACATCTTTAGGGAAGCATGAACCCCCGTAACCAATACCGGCATTGATAAATTTAGGCCCGATGCGGCTGTCGCTGCCAATCCCTTTTTTTACATAGTTGATATCAGCACCGAGGATTTCACATAGGTTGGCAATATCATTCATGAAGCTGATCTTTGTTGCCAGCATGGCATTGGCTGCATACTTTGTCATCTCAGCCGATGGAACATCCATAAAGATCAACGGGATGCCGTTTTCTGTAAATGGTTTATAGAGCCTGCGCATTAACGATTCTGCTTTTTCTGATCCTGTACCCACAACAATTCTGTCGGGTTTCAGGAAATCGTTCACCGCATCCCCTTCTTTCAGAAATTCCGGATTGGAGGCAATATCAAAAGTGAGGTCAATATCTCTTTTGTCGATTTCTTCTTGCAGGGCAGCTTTTACTTTTTGCGCTGTGCCAACAGGTACTGTGCTTTTTGTGACAATAAGCAGGTAGTCGGCCATATTTTTTCCTACCTCTCTTGCTACATCCAGCACATATTTTAAGTCGGCACTGCCATCTTCATCAGGAGGGGTGCCAACAGCACTGAATAGCACCTCGCTGCCGTGCAACGATGAGGCCAGATCGGTTGTGAAATGCAACCGCCCTTTGTTACTGTTATTAATGACTATCTTCTCTAAGCCCGGTTCGTATATGGGAATGATCCCTTGTTTCAGTTTCTCTATCTTGTCATGATCAATATCAACACAGGTCACATCAATGCCCACTTCTGCAAAACAAGCTCCTGTAACCAATCCTACATATCCTGTTCCAACAACAACAATTTTCATCTTTTT
>JAVVFR010000123.1:0-5646 GCA_032250595.1 Bacteroidales bacterium
GACATTTTATTTCTATATATGCATAAACTTTTTATTTTTTACGAAATATTATTGAAAATCTTTTGCAGTTTATCTCCCGATATACGCTTCAAAATCATCATTCTCTGATACTACGTAGTGGAAAATTGTATCTTTGCAGCGTTATTAATCAACCGAATTTTTAATATCATGCATAATTTCAAACGACATACAGTAACAGCAGCACTTCCTTATGCTAACGGACCTGTTCATATTGGCCATCTGGCCGGAGTATATATCCCTTCAGATATTTATGTACGTTATCTCCGGCAAAAAGGAGCAGACGTACTTTTTATCTGTGGCTCTGATGAACACGGCGTGCCCATTACCATAAAAGCCCGTAAAGAAGGTGTTACACCAAAACATATCATCGACAAATATCATTCGTTGATCAGTAACTCGTTTAAAAAATTCGGTATCACTTTCGATATCTATTCCCGCACCTCAAATGCCATTCATCACGAAACATCAGCAGAAATTTTTAAGACACTGTATGATAAAAATGCTTTCATTGAAAAAGAGAATGATCAGTATTTCGATGAAGAGGCATTACAGTTTTTAGCCGACCGCTATATAACAGGTACTTGTCCACATTGCAACTATGAAAAAGCTTTTGGAGATCAATGTGAATCATGCGGTACTTCACTGAGCCCTGATGAACTTATCAACCCACGATCAACACTTTCAGGGAATATCCCGGTAAAACGAAAAACAAAACACTGGTACTTGCCGCTCAACCAATATGAAGATTGGTTAAAAAAGTGGATCATTGAAGAGCATAAAACAGATTGGCGCAGCAATGTCTACGGGCAGTGTAAATCATGGATAGATAATGGACTTCAGCCCAGGGCTGTTACTCGAGACCTGGATTGGGGCGTTAAAGTACCGATAGAAAACACCGAAGGAAAAGTGCTATATGTATGGTTCGATGCCCCTATTGGATATATCTCCGCTACCAAAGAGTTTACTAAGGATTGGGAGAAATACTGGAAAGATAAAGATACCAGACTAATCCATTTTATAGGAAAAGACAATATTGTATTTCATTGCATCATCTTTCCTGCCATATTACACACCGAAGGGTCTTATATCTTACCCGATAACATCCCCGCTAATGAGTTTTTAAACCTGGAAGGTGAGAAAATATCTACCTCTCGGAATTGGGCCGTATGGCTCCATGAATATCTCGAAGAATTTCCCGGAAAAGAAGATGTGTTGCGATATGTCCTCACTGCCAATGCCCCCGAAACAAAAGATAATGATTTTACCTGGAGAGATTTTCAAACACGCAACAATAGTGAACTACTGGCAATATTCGGGAATTTTGTCAACAGAACCATGGTGCTCACACATAAATATTTCAATGGAACAATTCCTGAGGTCAATGAACTTACCAAAACCGAAGAAAATATCATTGCTGAAATAGAAAAGTTTCCTGCAAGAATTGCCAACAACCTTGAGGTCTTTAAATTTAGGGAAGCGCTGGTTCAGCTAATGAATCTCGCCCGCCTCGGTAACAAATACCTTACCGACAGTGAACCATGGAAAATCAATGAAACCAACCCTCAACATGTAAAAACTATATTAAATATCGCACTGCAAATATGTGCCAATCTGGCAATACTCAGCAAGCCTTTTCTCCCTTTCACCGCAGAGAAAATTGAAAAAATGATGAATTTGTCACCTAAAAACTGGGAGGCAGCAGGAAACATATCGCTTCTAATGCCCGGCCATCAAATCAATCAACCCCATTTGCTCTTCGAAAAAATTGATGATGAAGCAATACAATATCAAATCGAAAAACTTAAACAAACACAAATATCAAATCAACAAACCATGCATATTGACAGCACCCCAAAACCCAATATCACTTTTGAAGATTTTGCTAAGTTGGATATTCGTACAGGAACAATAACAAAAGCTGAGAAAGTAGCCAAAACAAAGAAACTGCTTCAACTTGAAATCGATACAGGTATCGATAAACGTACTGTTGTTTCAGGTATCGCCGAATGGTTTAGCCCTGGAGAGATTATCGGCAAAAAAGTATCTGTCGTAGTCAACCTTGAACCAAAAAAACTACGCGGTATTGAGTCGCAAGGAATGATTCTTATGGCAGAAAATCCTGATGGAAAACTGATCTTTGTTGCACCGGATGATACAACGGCTATCAACGGATCTACAATCAAATAATGCAAACCATACCTATGCTTTTAAAGGATATTTAGCATGGCATAGAGTTTTTTCTTGTAGTAACCGCCAATTGGCAATACCTTCATCTTCCCCTCCACAATAAGATCAGGATACTTGATTGAGTGTATTTTGTCGAGCCGCATAATATATGAACGGTGTGTTCTGACAAACTGACTATCAGGCAACGCATCCATCATAGCTTTCATCGTTGAATGGGTCACGTATGTATTATCGAAAGTATGGATGTTAACATAGTCTTTTAAGGCTTCTATATAATATATCTTAGTCAAATCAATCTTTACCAGTTTGTAATCTGTACGAATAAACATAAACCTGTAGTCCGGTTTTTTGACTGAAGTTGAGATATTAACCTCATTCGCATACTTCGCCAAAGCAACTTCAATAGATGCTTTAAGCGATTGCTTATTAAAAGGTTTCAAAACAAATCCATACGCATTCACAGAGGCAACTGCTTCTATTGTAGTATCATCGGCCGATCCTGAAAGAAAAACCACCGGAACATCATACTTCTCATTGATCATTAATGCAGTCTCTATCCCTGTAATCTTACCATTTAGACGGGTATCTACCAAAGCAAGATCCGGAGCAGACCCCTTTATCACCTTCAGTGCCTCTTCTCCACTAGTCACTATTCGCTGAACATCATATCCCATCTCCTCAATTACATTATGAATGTCAATCGAAATAGTATTAATATCCTCAGCAATTAAAATTTTAACTTTTTTCATATACCATAGTCCTTTATTTAATTGATATAGCCTCCATACAGCAGACTTATAAACTGTTATACCTATGCTTATGCACACATAGAAATATAATACGATTAACCTATTATTCTTAAAATATCCGATATTTTAATCGTATTGATTGCTTTTACACACTTTGTTATTAAAATAAAAGTGTTGTGTGCAATCTTTTTTATACAAATAACGAAAACAACAAATGTTGATTTTTGTTAAATGGTTGTTATAATTTTAATGAATAAATATAATAAAATAATGTACTTATACCAATCTTTTTCATTTTAATTTACAAAGATCGGGTATTTAATAAAAAAGAAAAACAGTAAATACAAAAGGAAAAACAATAATAAAAACCCATAAATTAAATATATTCTAAGAACACCTATATTTTCAATATGTGATATATTGTTAACATACAATTTGTTGACATCTCATTAATTTATTGTATCTTTGTCATCTATTAAATAAAGTCTTAATTAAAGAAAGAATATTATGGAAAGGAAAAACGTTGGCCAACGTTTTCCAAACAACGAAAACAGGCGCAGTGACAATCGTTCATTAGATAACAACGAACGGGGGCGTGCAGATTCAAGAGACAAATACGCAAACAAATCATCAGACGGCAGCGAACGAAAAAATTACGGTAGCAGGAGCGAAGACCATCCTACTCGTAGGAGCTATCAGGGCAATACTGATGACAGGAAGCCACGATCTGCCGACCGTGGAGAGGAACGGCAAAGTGGCTATAAAGGCAACACCCCACGCGATAACTACCGCCCTTATGATAAGAAAGGGAAACAAGGACAAGGAAAAGGACGCTTTGGCCGTCAAAAAAGGCTCTTCACTCCAAGAGAACATCCTGAAGGAATAAGAATAAACCGCTTTATCGCCAACTCCGGCATTTGTAGCCGAAGAGAAGCAGATAATCTAGTGGAAAATGGTGATATCGCTATCAATGGTGAAGTCGTTACAACCGTTGGAACACGCATTAAACCAAATGATGTTGTCACCTATAAAGGAGAAGTAATAAAGGGCGAAAAACTGCAATACATTCTGTTTAATAAACCCAAAGACTGTATTACTACCGCCGATGACCCAGAAGGACGAACCACCGTCATGGAATATCTTCGGGGTTGCTGTAAAGAGCGTATTTCGCCGGTTGGACGCCTCGACAGAAACACTACCGGATTACTCTTGTTTACCAACGACGGACATCTGGCAGAGAAACTAATGCACCCGCGAAATATCGTTAAAAAACTCTATCATGTTAAACTTGATAAACCTGTTACCAAAGAGGATATGAAAAAAATATCCTATGGTGTCAAACTCGAAGATGGACTGATAAAAGCCGACCAGATAGCTTATGTAGGTACCGTTGATGACCGTACCGAAGTAGGTATAGAAATACATTCAGGGAAAAACCGTGTTATCAGGCGTATCTTTGAAAGCCTCGATTATGAAGTCGTTAAACTCGATAGAGTGATTTTTGCAGGACTTACCAAAAAAGACCTCAGAAGAGGAAAATACAGAAGCCTCACAACAGAAGAAATTCACTACCTGAAAATGTTGTAAAAATTTACCGTATTTTTATCGTCTATTATAACCAATCCTGTTTCGTTATAATAATAATGTAGTAATTTGCCGTTAACAATAAATGGATTGAATTTTGAAAAACCCAAACTGAAAATAAAACAACAATATGGGTTCGTCCAGATTATAAAATCAAATTATTTACGGATGATACAGTAAGCAATGATAAAAGTCCATTCTTCGATAATCAACAGGGTGAAAAAAGGATTAGTGATACTGGCCATCATTATTACAGTTGTTTTCTTATTACTGTTTATTACCGCTTGGGTTATGGAAAGCAAGGTGAAAAAAATTGTTGTTAACGAACTTAACAAAACGCTCATCACCAAAGTTGATGTAGAAGATATCAACCTCTCTCTTATTAGAAAATTCCCTTATGCCAGCTTGCAGTTTAAAAATATTACCGTTGCCTCTGCCTTTAATAACGACACCAACCTGCTGGAAGCAAACCACTTGTTTTTAAAATTTAGCATCTTCGATGTGATCAGAGGAAAATATGTTACTAAAAAAGTAGATGTTGAAAACGCAAAGCTTTATGTTAAACGTAATCACCAGGGTAACAATAATTACGACATCTGGAAAAGTTCCGGCATGAATGATACTACCGATTTTTATTTTGATATCAAACAGGTCTTCCTTAAAAATATTGCCATTGTTTATCTGGATGAACCCACCGATTTTTCATTTGATGTGCTAATTGATAAAGGCACTTTGCAAGGAGCTTTCTCATCCATGACCTATGAAATGACATTAAATGGAAATTTGGTCATCAATCAAATAGATATAGAAGGCCAAAAGTTTTTCTCCGGACAACAAGCTGCAACTAATATCAATGTACTGGTTGATAATTACACTTATTTCTATACCATCAATCAAAGTACGTTAAATATTGACGGTTTATCTTTCTCTGTTAAAGGTATTGTTAATGACGCTGATGATGCAGGCATCGTCGACATCAAGGTAATTAGCGACAATATCACGCTGAAAGAAGCTATTGCCATTCTCCCCCAAGAATACAGCCACTATCTTAATCAATACGATTATTATGGATTCCTAAATCTTTCCCGTAATAGAGCTGTTTCCT
>JAVVFR010000124.1:0-5641 GCA_032250595.1 Bacteroidales bacterium
GTATCATAAAAAGCAGGAAGAGTGTAAATGTACCCAATGTGGATTTTGAATTACCTGCACTAAACGAAAAGGATAAAGAGTTTATTGGTTTTGCTGCAAGGGAGGGTATTGATTTCATTGCGCACAGTTTTGTAAGAAACAAAAGAGATGTAATCGCTGTTCAGGATTTGTTACATAAGCATAACAGTAATATCAAGGTAATAGCTAAGATTGAAAACCAGCAGGGTATTGATAATATTGATGAGATTCTTGACAATGCTTACGGTATCATGGTAGCACGAGGTGATTTGGCTGTAGAGGTACCGTTTGAGCAGATACCGGGTGTGCAACGGATGATCATTATGAAGTGCAACAAACATAAGAAACCTGTTATTGTTGCCACACAGATGCTTCACAGTATGATACAAAACACAAGGCCGACCCGTGCAGAGGTAAATGATGTGGCCAGTGCTATTTATCGTCGTACCGATGCAGTGATGTTGAGTGGAGAGACAGCTTTTGGGAAGTATCCGGTGGAGTCGGTAGCTACTATGGCAAAGATTGCCGGAGAGGTAGAAAAAACAAAAGACAACAATCTTGACATGCCGGTGTATGTCATTAATACCAAAGTTTCTGACTATTTGGCAAAATATGCTGTAGAAGCTTCTATTGAGTTGGAAGCTACAGCCATTATTGCTGACACGAACACCGGTCGTACCATAAGAGCATTATCAGGGTATCAGGGGCATAAGCCGATTTTTGCTATTTGCTACTCAAAAAAAACCATGCGTGAACTTGCATTGAGTTTTGGTGTCATTCCATTATTTATGAAACCAAAAACTACTACTCATGCATTTATCATTGAAGCACTTCAAAAAATTAAAAATGAATTCGAAGTACGTGATAATGATCATATAGTTATACTGGCAGGTAACTTTGGAGCGGGAAGAGGAGCCTCTTTTATTGAAATAGGCACTGTGAAAAATCTGATGTCAGTAAAAACTTGAGTTAAGCCGGGGGTTACTCCTTTTGCTGAATAACCGAAATTCTGTTTTTCTTAAGGATGGTGCTGGTACGGAATGAGAAATAACGTTGCATCATATAACTGTATATTACAACAATAATTGTAATGATGGCTTTTGAAGGAGTAGGATAGATACCAAACACTTCTACAAATAATTTCAGTAATAGATAATTCAATACTATTGCACCGGTCACAGTAAGAGCATACCGAAACAGTTGCTTTCGTCCGCGTAAGATGGAAGCGGTAAAAGTAACATATTTCGCAAGGAGAAATCCTGTAAAAAATGTAACAGGAAAGACAATGAGAAATGCCGCAATATGCGGTGTAAATGCTACTATTCCCAGATCAACAACCTCTTTTTTTATAATAAAATTATAGGTAATAAAATACAGAAAGATATCGAGTACTGTATTTAGTCCACCCGTCACTCCATAGCGGAAAGTCTCATCCGGGATGATCCGGATAAACGGTTTATGCATCCATTTGAGGAGTGCAATTATCTTTTGTTTTATGGTTCGTGAGACTTTAAACATTATGATATGGCCCATATAAAGGGGGCAAATATAAAAAAACTCTTTGATTCGCAGGCAATGAAGAAATAAAAAAAACTCCCCCTCATACTGTTTTTTCTGCAGAAGAGGGGGAGAAGTAAATTTGGTATCAATACACGATGAGTTTAGCGGTTGAAAGGAGCTTTCCTGCGTTGATAATATCGACCATCAGTGTACCTGAAGGAATGTTACCCGCTTTTATGGTTATTTGTCCTTCATCAATTTCATAGTCAAGCATAACAGACTGTCCATTAAGCATATAGCCTTTTATTTCAAGTTCATTATACTTACCGGGGTTGTTCAGTGTGATCACCGTTTTTTCTGAAAAGGGATTTGGAATGATGGTATAACTAAAGTCGGATGAGGCTTCATCTATTCCGATACCGGTTATTGTAATATTTTGACAGAAAGGAACACTGGTGCCGAATGAGTTTGTTGCAGTCAGGCAGACGTTATAGGTACCATTTGCTGTATAGGTATGGGATGGGTTTTGTTGGGTAGAAGAAGCGCCATCATCAAAGTCCCATGACCACAGAGAGGGGTTGTTGGTCGACAGGTCTGTAAATTGAATAAGGGGAGAGGCCGTGGCATCGTATGAGAAGTTTGCCACAGGAGCTGCGCCACCACCTGTAACAGTGACATTTTTACAGATGGTATCACTTCCATTGCTGTTGGAAGCAATAAGGCATACATTATAGGTACCGTTAGAATTATATGTATGGGTAGGGTTCTGTGCCCATGAACTGCCTCCATCATCAAAGTCCCACGACCATTGTGTAGGGTTATTGGTGGAGATATCCGTAAATTCAAATTGCGGGTCGGCAGCGCCATCAACCAGGAAGTCGGCAACAGGAGGTGGATATTGAATACTGATACCCATAAGAAAATCTTCGGAGAATTTATCACGATAATCTGCCCATACCCCACTAAGCACTTCATAAGTACGCCGAGAGATAGGGAAGGTTGCGTCACGCCCAAGGCTTATATCCGCAGCGCCCATAGCCCAGTACAGATATACCCCTCCGGAGTCGATTTGTATGTTGTTTTGGAAAGGCACCGTAGTATATGTATTTAATCCTATTTGGGTTGCATTAACATAAATAGAATCAAGCATATTCCCCGGCCCACCGTCTAAACCAGTATTGTCATAAAGAATGGCCGAAAAACCGGTATTTCCTGTATTTGCTGTGATATAGAATCTTGAAGAAACAATATTGCATGGATAGAATGGAGGTTCTATATAGATGGCAATACCACCACCACCACCTGACCAACTCAGGCCACCACCATCCGGCATCCCATCGCTGTAATCCAGAATCATGGTACCTACCGTAGTGTCAATGGCTGTAATTTGCTGTGACCTTCTGTCATTAGCAGCTACCATATCGTTCGACACACCTACCGTTTTGGCATTAAAACTGTAATGTCCTGCAGCTATAGGGGTGAAGACGTTGGGGAAGGTTATTGTAGTGTCGGTGCCCGCTGCCAGGGAGAGACCTGTAATCTGTCCGTTACTGTATGGGTTTCCTAAGTAATTTCTTACAGTATCCCGTACATTAATACCGGAAAGATTTTGATTACCAAAGTTTTTAACATTGGCAGTTAACGAAACAGGTTGTCCTTTCTTGACAAAAATTCCACCTGACTTGTCATTACCGGCCCAGTTAACCCCTGCATCATACACTGCATAAGTTACTGTGGAGGGATAGTAAAACTTTATGGTGAAATTATTCGAGGGCATAACATCAATCATGGGACCAAGGCCTAGTGTTCCGGTATTGTTTTCGATACCGATGGCATTATCAAGCACATGGTTGCCCAGGCTCATTGATTGGTAATTAAACGTTATTGAATAGTCGTTTTTATTTAGAATGACCTGAAACGTACAACTACCGGTATATCCAGATGCAGAGTTTTCCCAAAACGGGACATTGTGGTAGCTTACACAAACAGTGTCGTTGTTATAGAATAGATATACTTCGCCGGGATTGCCGACACCTGTAAAGTTTAAGTCTGCCAGCATGGGTGCAACCCAGTTATTGGCTCCTGAACTCAGAGGAATTGCCGCAGGAAACGGAGAAGCAATATTATTACCAGCGAAAGAGAGAAAACCGTTTGAGCCAATCCAAAACTGATCTACAGGATACCAATAAAATTGAAAACCGGTAGATGCACTAAACGGCCCAACAATATTATCATCACCCAGCCCGGTGACTTCATTGCCAATTTGTGAAATGTCAAACCATTGATATACAGGAGGATTAACACTATGATTACTGTTTACCCAGGTATAACCGTAAGCATCAGGGCCCCCGGATGTTTGGGCTGAAAGTAGCAATGCATAGAAGAAACAAAACGATAAAAGTATAACTTTTTTCATAATAACAGGAATTTTGATTAATATGTACTTTTTTATAGGCAATAAATGTAATAAAAATGAAATTCAAAAGCAAGCATTTATATATATTGTGTAGTCATAATTAATTTCATCTTTGACCTGTGAATTTGTTTTGAAATGAATATTGCATTATCTTGCGGCTCTTTTTTTTAAACCATTATGTCTTTTAACCTGAAAAAAAGATGATTACCATGCAAAAATTACTCTTTGTTCCATATTTTATGCTTATCATTCATTGTGCAGCAGCGCAGGATATTGCTCCTTTGCCTGATGAAGGGAAACATGTGAAATATTTCAGCAACTATTTTGATTTGGAATTTACAACATGGGGCTTTCAAACTATGGCTTTGAACTATTCCCACGCAATATTAAACAGAGAGAAATTTTTCTTTGGTTTATCATCAGGATATGGCCTGAGGGAATCTTTTATACGTGGCCCGGGGGGGCATATGATCCCCGGGTTTCTGTTCTTATGTTATGGAGAAGATGTCTCTTATTTTCAACTTAGTATGGGAGGAGTCTATTTTAGGGAACCCTCTTTATATGATCAGGAGAGTAAAACACAAATTACACCTGTTTTAAAAACCCGTTATTTACGTGTAAACAGAAGCAACCGAGGTGCATATCTTGCATTTGGTCTTGAACTGACACGATTTAAGCTTGCTGATGGCGATACAGCTGAGAACTTTGGGGATAATCCGTATCGTATTTCTCCATCACTATCTTTCTCTTTGGGATATCTTCTCTAAAATGTCTTCACATCAGATGAGTTATCCTTTTCCCCGGACTCCCTGCAGATGTTATACCATATATAATAACCGAAAGTAAATACCGCCAATGCACTAAAAATATGCCATAAGAAATGCGTTCCCATGGGTAATATTTCCAACAAAAAATTTTGGGATGGATGATCTAAACTTCTGAATAACAGAGCAAAACTTAACAATAATACGGTGGATGCCAGAAGTTTCCATTTGTAAAATTTTGTTTTTGTCAAATAGATAATGGTGGGTGTAAAAATACATATCCCAACCATAAAATAGAAAATATTTGCAGATCCAACAGTAAACCATTTATGTAATATAAACATCGCAGCAATTCCCGAAACATAAAACAGTGCTACTATACCTGCAGCCTTCCAAGGATTCCGCAGCAATTTGTACCACATGTAACCAGCCAACAATAGGTTCATTAATGCCGCAGGTATCGAATCAAGGAATAGAAATACATTAGAAGCGCGAAAAGCATGATAGAGTGTTGATCCTATGCCGTTTAGGAATAGTAAGGGCAATAGTGCGGTGATTATCAGATATTTTTTATATGAACCTCTGAGTTTCCATACCCAATATATCACAGGTATCAGAAAAAATAAGGAAGAGAAGGCATTCCATGGTTCTTTTATATATGCATCAGGTTGGAATTCAAAGTATAAAGGTCCGAAGTCGTTGATAAACTGTTTGTGCAATATAAATAAAAGATTGATCATTTGGTTGTTGGTGTATCGGTAATGCGTATCATATAATCATTAGTAAGCTTGTTGTGATCTGTCTATTCCAGTCAGTACAAATGTAAAAAATTGTTTATTCCGGTGCAATAATGTAATTTTTCTTTTTTTTTGAAAAAGTAATAAATTTATAGTATTGTTGTCCGGATAAATAATCATTACACCAAAAACCCCGACCTGTCGGG
>JAVVFR010000125.1:0-5580 GCA_032250595.1 Bacteroidales bacterium
AATACTGTCAATTCAGGAGTAACTATTCCATCACCGGGTACATTGACCGGGTTCATCTGGTCGTATAACAACGTGGTTACCTCCACAAATAATGTTGATACAGTTGTTGGACCTTTTACTATATCCGGAAGATACGAGTATGTTGCATCCTATAATACCCCCTGTGGAATATTACAGGACACTGCAGTGATTGACGTATTGTTGCCATTGGTAATCAGCGATGACACTACTATCTGCCAGGGAGAAAGTGTTGACCTCACCGTTGAATTCCCGGGCACAGGCCCATGGACAATTGTTGTCTCCGATGGAGGACCTACTGATACCATTACCGGCATCGCGGGTCTAACATTTACACATACAGATACACCAATGGTCACCACTACCTACTACGTTCACAGTTACTGGGGCACCAACAATTTCATTGTCGATAATTTTGACTCAGCTACTGTTACTGTGATCCTAACTCCATTGGTTGACCTGGGACCAGACCAAACTATTTGTGAAGGCGATTCAATAACATTGTCTGCCGCAGGACCTGTGGCTACCGACCTGGTTTTCTCCGAATATGGCGAAGGGTCAAGCAACAACAAAGCTATCGAACTGTTCAACGGTACAAGTGATACTATTGATCTGGCTAACTACAGGATCAACCAGTCAGTTAATGGTGGTGGATGGCAATATGAGCATTATTTCCCTGCCGGTGCAAAACTAAACCCGGGACAAATCTGGGTAATGGTTGCCGATCAAATGAGCAGTGCTTATTTTGATATAGCACTTGCTGATGAAGTATTGTCGTATCCCAGTGTAGTTCATCACAATGGTGATGATGCACGTGGCTTGGAAGTTACAACCGACAGTGGTACTACCTGGACACTGATTGATATCATAGGCGATCCTGACAACGATCCGGGTACAGGATGGGATGTAGCAGGTGTTTCTGCTGCCACAGCAAACCATACCCTGATCCGTAAACCTGAAGTGCTTGCTCCAAATACCGACTGGTTAGTTGTGGCAGGTACCGACCCGGCGAGTTCAGAGTATATTGTACACCCGGTTAACTATTATGACAACCTCGGCATGCATACCATGAACATTGACTTTGGTGTTGGCAACACATACTTATGGAGTAATGGTGACTCCACTGAATCTATTACTGTTATGCCTACTACCACTACTACCTATTCTGTCACTGTCACCAATGCTACAGGATGCTATAGTGTAGACTCTGTAACGATCCATGTTAACCCCACTCCGGTCGTTAATCTCGGGCCAAACACTACCTTCTGTAACACTGAATCGTTAACCCTTGACGCCGGTGCAGGCTTTGCCAGCTACCTGTGGTCTGACCTCTCAACTGGACAAACCTTAGTGTTAGACAGCTTTAACCTGACTGTAGGTACACACACAATCAGTGTCACTGTTACTGATACCAACGGTTGTGAAGGAGTTGGCTCTGTTGAAATTACCATGGCAGATTGTACAGGCTTAAATAACCTCAGCCTTTCAAAAGCACTTAAATTCTATCCTAACCCGAACACCGGAAACTTCTTTATGGAAGTGAACGGTATTAATGGTGAAATGATCATCAGAATGACCAATACCACTGGTCATATGATCTACAACGAAACCATTAATGTAACCGGACAGATGATGAAAGAGTTGCATATTGAAGGTGCTGCTGCAGGATTATACTATCTGCAGGTAATCCATAATGGAAGCAGGTTTACTGAAAAGATTATTGTAAAATAATCACGATTCACTTAAAATAAAAGGAGGCTGTTCAATACCTTTTGGACAGCCTCTTATTTTTATTGCAGTACATCCTAATATGATCGAAAATCCGGTCTTGTGAGGTTAAATTTTTAATGATATTGCTTAAGCTTGAGCAACTGTGATTTCCCTGCCTGTCCTGTTAACCTTATTCAACCCCTGACGGGGTTGCCGGTTACCTGCTGATATTGTTCCCCGGGTTTCACCCGGGACTACTATTATTCGTTTCGCTTGCACGAAACATAGTTTTATTATCAGGATTGCAATGGGTTACTTTTATTCGTCCCGCTTCTGCGTGTCGAGGTGTTTTAACCTTCGGAAAAAGTGTTCTAAAAATACAACATATAAGACAAAAGAGGAGGCTCTTATTAAACAGCCTCCTTTTTTGTCTTATGTATGAAGTATTTTTTTATAGAGTGCATAAAACATATTAATACCTGTATCGATAATTTCATCCGGAAAATCATAATGAGGATTATGCAGAGCAGGATGATCTTCGCCTGAGCCTATGCCAAAGAATCCGGCTTTAATATCTTTGGTATAATATCCAAAATCCTCTGACCACCGAAAAGGCTCGTCCAGCTCAATAACATTAAGTGTATTGATCAATGCTGCGTCATTCAGCCATGCAACACACTGTTTGTCATTCTCAGTTGCAGGGAATATCTCGGTATAGCTGATATGATATAACAGATTATTATCGGCAGCCAGGCGTGCAATAACTTTCTCGGATTCGTTTACCATACGTTCCATATCTTCTTCTTCAAAAGAACGTAAGGTAATCATCACCTCAGCTTCTCCCGGGGTGGTGCCAAAAGCCTTTTCTCCCATTCGTATATGAATAATGGTACACAAGACAAAGTTGGAAAAGACTGAGACCAGTTGTTGTAAATCATCAAAATGCTGAATAATTTCTGCCACCATTTTTACCGGAGAGATCCCCTTGTCGGGTTCAGCTGCATGGGAGGTTTTTCCCTTAAGCTTAATGATCATCCCTCTGCTGGATGCAGCAAAAGCACCTTCACGCAACAAAACTGAATTAAGAGGATACCCCGGTATATTATGAAGCCCAAAAATATAATCAGGCCACCGTTCGACAAATTCCGGGGTATTTATCATTTCAAAAGCACCTTGTCCGGTCTCCTCAGCGGGCTGAAAAAGCAGTAACACTTCCCCTTCCTGAGGCCTGTTTTCAGCGATACGCTCAGCCAAACCATAAAGAATAGTTGAATGGCCATCATGGCCACATAAATGCCCTATCCCATTTATCACCGAACGGTATGACAAATTACTCTCTTCATAGATGGGCAAAGCATCAATATCTGCTCTGAACATTACTCTTGGGCCATCTATACCTCCTTTAAAGAGAAAAGCAACTCCGGTTTTTCCAAACTCAAGTACCTTATCAGGATGCAACGGTGTAATATATTCAATAATTTTCTGCTTTGTATTATACTCATTACCTGACAATTCAGGGTATTTATGCAGTAATTGTCTGAATTCAATAAGTTCTTTATTCATACAATCTGAATTAGTGGCTAAAGATAAGGAAAAAATTGTGTTCTTCAAAACAAAGAGCATCAGCCCCTATCAGCTTTATATCACACATAAGAGTTGTTCTATATATAGGCATAAGTAAACGAATTTTTTTACAGGAGATAAATTTTTTCCATAAAATTTTTCCATAAAACACTAGACCATGCATATATATAAGAAAAAATGATGCGAATAACGAATAGGTGTCGTGAGTGTGGTAAAGAGATGCAAGGCAGGACAGATAAAAAGTACTGCTCAGATAATTGCCGGAGTGAATATCACAACAAAAAATACAGGGATCAGAAGAGCATTTTCTCCCCTATTGATAATAAACTACATGAAAACAGAGCTATTTTAGTGAAAGTATCATCAGGGAGAGGAATAACTACGGCCAAAAGCCTGTTAGACATGGGGTTCGACTTCCGTTATCACACGCATACATATCTTTCGGAATCAGGATTACTATACAAGTATTGTTACGACACCGGATATGTATTCATCACCGGAAACAGCATACACATTACAAAATTGACTTACGACCCATTATCATCTACCACTTCCTCAGAAGAGCTCCGACCCAGCAGCTCTATGCCCACAGATGCTGATTTATATAAAACCGACAACTGTCCTCCCAAAGGGGTTGCCTCTTCCAAATGTAACGATAATGCACGTTGAAAAAACATTTCTCCATGACCCGACACCAGGCTTTTCATATCACCAGCCGCTAATTCAATGGCGGTTGCTCCTTTCACAGAAACAGTTTTCTTTACAGAGGTGCCGGTATGATCCATCAAGTTTACTGATATTTCTTCGTTATCCCCCACCGGAGCTCCTTGCCATTCTATACTAATTCCGTATGCAGTATTTATCGCCTCCGGTTGCTCCCCCGGCAAAACAGGAATGATTATTCCGGTATTTTCAAATACTTTCTCATCCGAATCGGTGAAACGAAACAGGAATGTTTCAGGGAACTGCTCGCGTATTTGCAATTCATAAAATGCCCCTCGTAACAACCCCTGCTCAAGCGGCATCTTGATATCATTAAAATCCACTTCACTGGGTGCTGTCAAACTAAGGGTAGTGCCGTTTGCTCCACCAAAACGAAACTGGGCAAAGGCTGTTAACACTTTTTCAGACGCGTCATATTCAACACTGTAGAATTGATATATCTCTGATTGATCTACCTTGTCAGATGGAGCAATCTCATTAGAAGGACAACCTATAAAAAACAAAGCAACAAAAGATAACAGTATAAAAAATAAAGAGCGCTTCATAGTTACACAGTTTAATGGATAGTAACAAATATACAAATCTTATGGTGCATTTTCAAAATTATGCAATTGAATCATCGTTGGATAAGAAAAAAACATGCTCATGAGAAGCAATATCATTTAACTCTTCCGGCAGGAAAAGTGATTGAGAAGGGATTGATATAAAGAGAGAGTTTGGGTTTAAATGAAAAGACATTGGGAAATTTGTGCGTATCAGTATTTCCGTCTATTACGCGTACTGTTCTTCCAAGTCCTTTACCATGTGGAGAGAAGTGAAGTTTTGCCTCATTGAGTTCCTGGTACACTTCAATAGGAAACATGGAGGTGCTTACCGGCACACTATAGGAGCCACAACGAAAATCCATGGTGAAGAATGTGCTCTTCTCATCGTATACGTTCACGGTATGGATGTCGTTTTCGCTTTTCCATTCAAATGTTGCATACTCTTTTGGCATAGCCCAATGCTTACGGCCAAATTTCATCGCATCGCGGTTATCAACATAATTCTTTGACACAAAATATTTTCTTCTGCCCGACAGGTCAAATTTACCCGGTGCTATCAGAAGCTCACGATAAGCACCCACAGGTGATTTATAATAGTTTACCAACATAATAATCCCAAGACTGCTATAATGGGACTTCATAAACTGTGATGGCAAAAACGCCTTTTCTTCCATAAATTGTGGTGAAAACTTGTAATACAATAACAAACCTTCTCCGCTAAGCTGCCAGGGTGGTGAAAATTGATTGTTGCCGTTTTGTATCATAAGTATTGCTTTTGTGCAAAAATGTGTGTCGTGAAGTTTTAACTTTTCTGCCACAACAAATTATAGGAATCGTATACTTTTTCTCAGATGAATACCCAAATAAAATGGTTGCTTCAAAAAAAATTATTTTTATTATTACTTTTAAACATCCTATTCTAAAATATTGTTGTCCGGATAAATAATCATTACACCCAAAAACCCCGACCTGTCGCGGTGAGTTGCCGAGCAAATCTGAT
>JAVVFR010000126.1:0-5555 GCA_032250595.1 Bacteroidales bacterium
AAACTGGGGAGGTATATTCATACCCATCAGTGCAGCTTCCACAGGTATCGTTCCCGACCCACACATAGGGTCAACCAAAGGCTTATTGCTCTCCCATCCTGAAAGCGCAATGATTCCGGCAGCCAACACTTCGTTTATCGGTGCTTTAACACTTTTAACACGATACCCTCTTTTAAAGAGTGCATCTCCGGAGCTATCGAGCCAAATGGCTCCTTCGTCTCTCCGGACAGACAAAAGGATAGAGAAGTCGGGGTTATGCTTTTCAACAGAAGGGCGCCGGCTGAACCGGCTTCTGAATTGGTCAACGATAGCATCTTTTAATAGATGTGCAGCATAAATAGGGTTGTTGAAGAGGTCAGAAAATACATTGGTATCAATACGAAACGTCTCATCAACACCAATCATCTTCCACCAGTTGAATGTTGATGCAGCATCGTAGATATCATTAGGCTTCTCAATAGAAAAATCGAGAATATGCTTATAAAACCGCAAAGCAAGCCTCGACCAAAGATTAACACGATAAAGATCCTCCAGTCCACATGTGAATATAACACCGCGCCTTACCTGCTTCGGATCCTTAATACCCAACACTGTAAGCTCATCAACTAAAACATTTTCAAGACCGGAAAACGTGGTGGCTAGAATTTTAAACAAAAGATGTTTCCTCCTGATTTATTGAGGAGACAAAAATAACAAAAAGAGCGTATGAATAGTAGAAATGTTATCTGAATATGATCAGTTTTCTGGCAAAAGAATCATCATAGGTGTTTACAGAAAGAATATATGTTCCGGGAGCAACATCTGAAACATCAACGGTAAGCGCATCAGTATTGCCCCAAACAACCTCTTTCACCACGGCACCTGAAAGGTTCATAATCTGCAAACGGATGTCATTGCATTGTTTTAAAAAGCTGATATGTATCTCATCTGAAGCAGGGTTAGGAAATAAAAAATAGGTCTTTCCGTTGTTTGTTTTCTCTGCCATACCTATGGTCTCGTTAGCAACAACATAATACTCTGAGATATATACTATATCTCCTGAATGCTGACTGTTGCTGTTAGCAGCGATAAAGGCACCATAAAAAGTTAATTTCCCTCTGTTAGAGTTGGGTGATGTCCATTGGTATGTCCATTCTGCAGAATCTGCCTGTGCTGTTCCCGCAGCAGTGTGGCTGGAATAGAAAGTGCCAACAACCTGCACATTCGCATTAGTAGAAGCCGGAGTTCCTTGCTTCTCACCATTGAGATCTTCACAGGTGGTTTGAAAGCCAAACTTCACACAACCGGCTTTTTTTATCTTCAACTTAATGGTATATGGCACGGCATATTGATACCCATTCGCCAAACCATTACATGAGATCAGGTCTTCTGCTACATTATTTTGGCTGGCATGACACTGAACGCAGGTAGTTTTATTATCCCCTTTCGAACCCGTAGACCCTGCAGTAGGCCCGTTAGTGAAACTTATTACCTCTGGAACAAAAAAGACAAATAATAATATCATGCAGGTAAACCCAAAATGAGAAACGGTTGTTGTTTTCATAGCATTGTGCTTTATGAAGAATATAATCGAATTGTTATGTCTACCCTATAAAAAAAGTAACATCATATATTCAACCCGTATCATTTGATCAGAAAACAACCTGTAATATATGTGTGTACTGAGGTTTCGGGTCTTAAAAAAACTAATTAACTGATTAATATGGCAATAGACCGGTAAATATAACAAAGAAAAGATGATATGTCAATTATTTTAACATATTTTTTAACCAAAAAAGAGTAGTGGATTGACCTATTTGAATTTGTTTTTAAGAACAACAAACCGGTGGTGTACTCCTTCTCCTATCTTGGCTTCATCATCATAAGCTTCCACATAAAAAACGATTTTCCTCCCTTCCACTGCTGTTACAATTGCTGTAGTGGTAACTGTTGCCTTTAGGGGAGTTGGTTTAAGGTGTTTAACTGCAATATACCCCCCAACAGTGGTGGCATCATCCATAAGGTAAGGGTCGACAGATTCAAGAGCGGCCGCCTCCATAAATGCAATCATTGCAGGAGTAGCTAAAACATCTACCGCTCCCGACCCGTATGAAGAAGCCAGATCCTTCTTCCTTACACGGTTTGTTTTTGTATGGGTTAAATTTATTGGAATAGTCTTTTTTATCATCATTTCTTGTCTCTTGCCGGTTAATTCATGTCCTGCAGTTTGAAAACTGAGGATTATCATCTATGCAAACAGGTTTCAAATTTAAACATTAAGAATCAGATAAAAATGGTTTAATGAGAAAAAACACAATTTTCTACATTATAATTTCGATATTTGTACTATTCCTAAAAACCAATTATTATTATGAAGCAGGACAAAGAAAAAAGCGCAGGCAATAAGTCGGTCTTGCTTGCATTTTTAACCGCTTTTATATTTATTGGGCTCTATTTTGGTTATACTATTTTTAGTGTTGACCGTGAATATTACAATGACACACCTTTTTTAAATGTAGAGGGGATATGGGCAGACTCTGTGACCAATATGCTTTCTGCAGAAGAAAAAGTTGCGCAATGGTTTATTAAAGATTTATCACTCTTATCAGAAGATCATATTTATAAAGGCATTGCCACTGCAAGCCATACCGGCGGCATGGTTTACCAGTTCGACTCCATAAAGAAATATAGAATTGCCGGTGCCCTGGCTGCCCGGCACGAGACACTGCCATTGATCAGAATGTTTCCGGAATATTATCCTTCATCCCTCTCAGAGAGGAGAGCGGTACCTGCTTTTGATGCCATCGATTGTATCACTAACGACTCACTGCTTCGTAGCCATATGCTGTATCTGATCGAACTGGCAGAAGAGTGCCATACCGACCTATCGGTGCTGCCACAACATGATGCAGAAGTTTTTTTCCAAAATATCACCGATACCGCCTTTGTATCAAAACAACTGTTAGTTTCAAAATACTTCATATATTTATGCAACCAGCGACAACGATTAGCCACAATACGAATCCCATCAACGTTGTTTAAGAACAGCAACATTTCTGTTAATGACTCTTTATTTCTCGAATATCACAAAACCCTCTTGGGCTATGGTGTTTCAGCCATTATCACCGACACATTTCCGGAGTCGATGCACAGCAGAGATGCACTAAAAAACTTCCTTATCGAAAAACTACATTTCCGAGGATTGGTGTTATATAACGGGGAGTTGGGCAATACCAACAAAACAAAAACCATGTTTCTCTCAGGTATCGACCAAGTTATCACTTCCGGTGCGACAGAGAAAGTAATAAAAGATATTGCATCTTCTTTTCTGGAAAACAAACGGTTGAAAACTTTGCTGCATCATAAAACCAAAAGGATACTACTGGCAAAAGAGTGGCTCTTTTTCACCAAACCGGCACAACAGATCTTATCACACCGCTTCACCGGCGATTTGAAAATAAGACAACATCTTTATGATCTGGAAAGAGAGACAATAATCCTTGTAAACGATAAAAACCGGCTACTTCCTGTTGCAACCTTAAATGCAAAAAAAATACGCATATGGACCCCTAAAAACGCCAATATAAATGCTTTTACCACCAATCTCTCCTACTTCGCTGATTTTGAAAAAAAGGAATATGCCGATTTTAAAGATATAACACCACAAAAAACTGCTGTTAACATCATCCTGGCAACCCAAGAACCAGACTCTTCCTTTATAACAATGCATAATAAAGCGTCATTTCTTGCCGATGCCATCGTGTTGCATTTCGGCAAATTATCTGACCTTCGTTATTGGTTAGCTGCTCCCCAATTGGTTCATTTTAATTCATTTTATGATATCCAATTGCAAAATGCAGTAAATATTATTATTGGGGGCATTTCAGCCACAGGTATTTTGCCATATCGTATAGGAGATAAAGAGAGAGGCACAGGAATTACCGACCGGGGTATCATCAGGCTATCGATAAGCCGGCCTGAGGAGACAGGCATACTAACGGAAGACCTGTCGAGGATAGACTCTATTGTTAACAGAGCTGTGCTTAACGCGACATTCCCCGGATGTCAGGTATTTATTGCTAAAAGCGGAAAAGTCATCTATCATAAAGCCTTTGGTTATCATACTTATGAAAAACAGAACAAAGTAAAATGGAGTGATATTTACGATCTGGCCTCTGTGACAAAAACGGCTGCCACCACGTTGGCTTTTATGAAGATGTATGAACAAGGTAAAATGGCTTTAAATGACAAGCTGGGGAAGTTTTTCAAAAACACCCGGATCGAATATCACCGCATAAAGCCTGACACAATAATAATGCACGACACTATCGTGCTGAAAATGAATAAAAAAGAGCGAGAAAAAAAACTTGCATTACATAACCAATGGCTACAACTTACAGATACCACCTTCCTGGTGTCGGACACTGTTATCGTAAAACTCACGCCAAAGAACAACATCTTTCAAATCACCATGCGTCAGCTTCTATTGCATGAATCAGGGTTAAGCTCTGCCATGCCGATATACCGTTTTCTTTCCTATTACGACCGGATAAAAAGGATCAACAACTACAACAATTACTATTCCTCACGACAGATTCGCGACAGTGCTACCATACGAATTGCCAAAGGGATGTACCTATACAATCATTACATTGACACCTTATGGCGCGACACAAAAGAGATGCGGGTAAACACAGCACAAGGTTACCTGTACAGTGATGCGAATTTATGCTTGGTGCAAATAGCTATCGACAGCATTAACAAATCAACCCTCGACGAATATCTTCAGAAAGAGCTTTATATCCCACTGGAGCTACGCACTATAGGATTTCTACCATTAAACCGTTTCCCGAAAGAACGGCTTATCCCAACCCAAAACGACATTAATTGGAGAAGGCAGCTCGTTCACGGCGATGTGCATGACCCAACGGCAGCATTGTTTGGAGGTATTGCAGGTAATGCAGGACTCTTCTCCAATGCTTTCGACTTAGGCACGCTGTATCAGATGCTTATAAATGGGGGAGAATATGGCAACAAACACTTTTTCAAGCCTGAGACAGTAAAAGAATTCACTACCCGTCAATCAGGTTCACGAGGCTATGGCTTTGCTGTTAAATCAGGAAACAATGCCACCGTGGCGCCATCGGCACCCAAAACAACCTATGGTCATATCGGATTCACCGGCACCGCTGTGTGGGTTGACCCGGAAAATGAACTGGTATACGTGTTTCTCTCAAACCGTGTTCACCCAAATTCCAGAAACACAAAGATAAATGTATTCAAAGTCAGGGAAAATGTCCATCAAGTGGTCTATGATGCTATTGCTAAAGGCGAGAACAAGATAAGCATTTACAATAAATAACTAACTCCCAAAACCCTTTATAAGGTCATTTATGGCACTATCAAACCGGTTATGCCTATACGAAAACCAGAAGGGTAACCTAGGCTTTTCAGATTGTAGAAAGAGTTGAAGTACTCGCCATGAAACCTTAAACGCAAAAACCGATTATTGTTTATCAACACTCCTATACCGGCAACAACGTTAAACCCACTGTTGTATTGAGTAAACACATCAC
>JAVVFR010000127.1:0-5544 GCA_032250595.1 Bacteroidales bacterium
GTTTTCACTGTTTGAATTAGGAACAGTAAGTTGTTGCTTTGAATAAACAAAAAAACAAAGTTTATGAAACATTCGATCTTATTTTTATGTGTGGTGTTGATAGTTTTTTCAGGATGTGTATCCAAAGAGAAAAAAGAAAACACTATAAGCCTTTCAGGTGCTTTTGCATTATATCCAATGGTTATCAAGTGGTCGGAAGCGTACAAAAAAGACCATCAAGATATTCGGTTTAATATTTCAGGGGGTGGTGCCGGAAAAGGGATGGCTGATGCGCTCTCAGGTAGTGTTGATCTGGGTATGTTCTCACGGGAGATAGTCAGTGAAGAGAAAAACCAGGGAGTATGGTGGGTAGGATTATGTAAAGATGCTGTGTTACCCACTATTAGTGAGGAGAATCCCTATTTGCCATTGATAAAGAGAAGGGGTATCACACAAAAAGAATTCACAGCAATATTTATTGAAGGTACACTCAAGGATTGGTCACAGTTATTTCCTGAAATGAAGGCAGGGGCGATCCAGGTGTATACACGCTCCGATGCTTGCGGGGCTGCTGAAACATGGGGCCAATATTTAGGTGGAAAACAAGAAGACCTCAGCGGAATTGGTATTCATGGGGATCCTGGCCTTGCTGATGCTGTGGCTAAGGATAAGCTGAGCATTGGGTACAACAATACGGCCTATGTGTATGATATTAATACAGGCAAAAAACATCCCGGCCTTGAAGTGATACCTGTTGATTTTAATGAGAATGGAGTTATTGACCCGGAAGAGATGTTTTATGATACTTTTGATAGTGTCCTGCAAGCTATCGCGATCGGTACTTACCCTTCACCTCCAGCCAGAGAGCTCTATTTTGTATCTAAAGGAAAACCTGAGAAAGAGTCGGTAATCGATTTTATCAGATGGACACTAACTACAGGGCAACAATATGTTAAGGAAGCAGGATATGTCCCTATTTCACAAGAGAAAATCGATCACTATTTGAAAACAATTGAATAATCAATGTCGCAGAAAAGATTATTTAAAAATCGGATAACTGAAGGCTGGATGGTAACAGCTTTGTGGCTTATTCTTTTATTACCGTTGATCATTGGTGTGGCACTCTTATTGAAATCACTGCCGCTGCTAGGGGAGGAATCTTTATTAACGTTACTCTTCTCCTCCAAATGGGCACCTACGAAAGGTGATTTCGGTTTTCTGCCCTTTATCTATAGCTCGATCTATGTCACTTTACTGGCTTTTCTCTTTTCTGCACCTGTTTGTCTGTTGGCAGCCATATACCTGACGCAGTTTGCATCAAAACGATTGATCAATTTCATGCATCCGGTCATCGATATTTTAGCAGGAATCCCTTCTGTTATCTACGGCATGTGGGGCATCCTGGTGATTGTACCGTTGGTAGGGGAGAACCTGGCACCCTTGTTTGGGATGGCGGTCTCAGGATATTCCATTTTTGCCGGTGGTATTGTTTTGGCAGTGATGTGTATTCCTTATATGCTGAACATGCTGATAGAAACTTTCAATGTGGTGCCTGTCGGGCTGAAAGAAGCAGCCCTGTCGGTGGGAGCCACACAATGGGAGTCGATTAAGCACATCATCCTTAAGAAGAGTTGGCCGGGAATAATATCTGCTTTCGGACTGGGAATGGCCAAAGCTTTTGGAGAAACCCTTGCCGTGATGATGGTCGTTGGTAATATGGTGAAAATATCTCCTAACCTCTTTGAAGCCGGGTATCCCTTACCGGCATTGATAGCAAACAACTACGGAGAGATGCTCTCTATTCCAATGTATGATGCAGCTTTGATGTTCGCTGCATTGATATTGTTTGTTGTGGTGCTACTTATAAACCTGGTATTTAGATACTTTATCTATAAATCACAGAAATAATGAACCGGAAAAAATATAATGAGGAGCTGTTTTTTAAAGTGGTAACAGGTATCGCCTGTTACTCCTTGATAGTTATTTTGAGCTATATCATCTTTATCATTTTCAAGAATGGTTTAAGTGCTTTAACATGGGAGATGGTCTCACAAGTTCCTTCAGGTGGATACTATTATGGTGGGGAAGGTGGGGTGCTGAATGCGATCGTTGGGTCTTTATATATAGCCCTGGGTGCTACATTTATTGCAATGATCATAGGCATACCTGCTGCACTCTATATCAACTCTCATCTCATCCGATACCGAAAGGCACAAAACGTAATACGGTATTTTTTGGATGCATTGTGGGGGATACCTTCAATTGTTTATGGAGCCTTTGGGTTCACCCTGATGATATATCTGGGTATGAGTGCCTCATTGCTGGCAGGAATTATCACTGTGGCGTTGTTGATAACTCCTATTGTTATTCGTACTTTCGATGAAGTGCTGAGCACTATCCCAAAAGGGCTACATGAAGCATCCCTTGCACTGGGGTTGACCAGAACTGAAACAGCTTTCAAGGTACTCTTTAAACAAGGTTTCTCCGGATTGATAACCGCCATGCTGCTGGCTTTTGGAAGAGGTATTGGTGACGCTGCCTCTGTGCTGTTTACTGCCGGATATACAGACCTGATACCCGTGAACCTCGATGAACCCGCAGCCACTCTTCCGCTGGCGATATTTTTTCAACTGAGTTCCCCGATACCTCAGGTGAGGGAAAGAGCCTATGCTGCCGCCGCTATACTAACAATATTAATACTGATAATAAGTCTTTCTGCCCGGTTTTTTGCAAAAAAATATACCAGGCTGAATATTAAATAAACAATTATGAAAACACCTGTTCAAATTTCTGAAAAATTAACTCCTGTTACTGATAACATAATAAACTCAGAAAAACCAATTGTAAGGATAAAAAATCTGAATGTGTGGGCAGGAGATCATCACATTCTTAAAAATATCAACCTTGAAATTCCCAGAAATAAAATTACGGTGCTGTTAGGCTCTTCGGGTTGCGGTAAAACAACCTTACTTAAATCAATGAACCGGCTCACCGATCTGTATAAAGAGCTTGTAGTGGATGGACAAGTGTTTATTGAGGAGGATGATATTTTAAATACCGGGAGAAATATTCCGAACATTAGGCAAAAAATGGGGTTGTTGTCTCAAAAGCCTTATCCATTACCGGTATCTATATATAAAAATGTGTCGTATGGTATTAAACTTAAAGGAGTCCGTGATAAGAAACTTATTGATTATAACGTAGAGAAGAAACTACGTGAGGTAGGATTGTGGAATGAGGTTAAAGACCGGTTGCATGTCTCAGCCGACAGTCTTTCAATCGGTCAACAACAACGTCTCTGCCTGGCCAGAGGCCTGGCAGTGAAACCGCTGATCATTCTTGCCGATGAACCTACTTCTGCGTTGGATCCTCTATCAAGTAAGATTATTGAAAATCTCTTCAAAAGCCTTAAAAAGCACTATACTATTATTATTGTTACACATATCTTGAGGCAAGCCTTGCGGTTAGCAGATCACGTAGTTTTTATGCATTATGGTGAAATTATTGAACAAGGCACTAAAGAGAAAGTGCTTAACAATCCGCACACTTCACAATTGAGAGAATACCTCGTAGAAGGGAACTGATGCTTTTTGGACCATCATAAAATGAAATTGATATTAATTCATTTTTTTGCAGTGTTAAAAAAAATTTTGAAAACAACTTTATTTATAGTATATTTATCTCCTCAAAAAAAATAATCCAATAATTTGAAATAAATAAGTAAGTAAACCAAAAACTCAAAAAAGATGAAAAAAGTATTATTAATGTTAGTAATGATTACAGCTATTGCTTGTTTCTCCTATGCTCAAAATCCTGAGCTGCTCTCTAAAAAAGGAGTTCCCATTTTGCCTCAGCAGGGTGATATTGCCATTGGCATTAACGCAATGCCTGTGCTTAACTATTTTGGCAATGTCATGAATGGTACTACCAATAATAGCACTGCCTTTGGTTTTTTGAACCCTATGCAGGCTATCTACGGTAAATACTACATGCAAGAGAATACAGCCATTCGCGGTTGGCTTAGGGTAGGCCAGGAGATGACCAATGATGTGGTTTTTATTCAAGACGACCTGAATCCTACCGACCCGGAAGAACAGGTGGAAGATAAATACTCTTATGCTGAATCCAATATTGTATTTGGTATCGGCCTTGAGAAACGCAGAGGGATCAGCCGTGTACAAGGTTTTTATGGAGGTGAACTGTTGCTGTTGGTCAATACTACGTCAGATAAGTATTCATATGGTAATGAGTTTTCATCAACAAATATCACTCCGAACAGAACGAACTTTGGCTATAACAATCCTGCTGAAAACGTTTGGACTACCAAAGAAGCTAATGGTTTGATGGTAGGTGCCGGAGTAAGGGCTTTTATTGGTGTTGAATACTTTTTTGCTCCCAAAATGAGTCTCGGTGGAGAGTTCGGATGGGGCCTTATTGCCGGTACTCAAATGGCTGGAAAAAGAACACTCGAATACTGGAATGTCCCTGATGATAAAGTAGAAGAAGTAACCCTTAAAAATGGTAAAGGCAGCGGAATCATCCTTGATACCGATAACGCTATGGGAATTATTAAACTTTTATTCCATTTCTAATAGTTTAGTGTGTTTTCATGATATAACCCGGATGTTTTTCATCCGGGTTTTTTAGTTATTGCTGCAAGGAAAAGTCCCGGTTAATTCAAGAGTTTTTGATAATCCGTTTGGTATCTCTATTAGTTTTGGGAATGCCCATTGTTACGCGCTGTATAAACCTTCGATTGCTATTTCATTCGTCAGGGGCTATGTTATAATCAACCTCAACGGTAGTAAATTCTCCATAACAGAAGTCTTGGTCAGGATGTTGATAATATGCTCCGGCTTGTCTGGGAAGGGTATTGTCGCCAAATGTGCCATACATTTCTACCGGCGTAAACCAAGTCCTTTGGTTAACTTCGGTGCCCACAATCTCAAACCGGTCATGGCTAATGAAGTTTATCAGCCAACCGGCTTCATCAAATATCAGGGTTGCACCCACAGTTTGTGAACCATTGTTATAGGTAGCCTCTAACCGATTACTATCAAGTACCCTCCATGATATACTGTCATGATTCACAAGTACGGCTGGTGCAAAGAAACATATATCATTCAAAAATGTCACCGTTTCACTCTGGTCCATTTCTAACCCATCGACATCGATAATTTTTAACAGACCTGCCAGCTTGATCGTCATAAAAGCCTTTCCGTTACGGTATAAATGAAGGCCGTTTGCCGGTATGCCCTTCTTTTTTGCTTTGATATAAAAAGCTCTTGTGGCACTATCAAAGAAATTGTATTGCTCTGACTTAAAATGCATCCACTCATCGTCGGGGTTGGACCGCATCCGTCCGTGAAAAACTATCCTTACATTGTTTACACGCTCCTGGCCTGTCACTCCCGACAACTCAAGATAATTCTGCAGTAATTCCGGCAGATGGGCCATGTCTTCTTTTGTTATCGTGTCTTTTGGTAATTGTGCCGTGCGTTCCAAGCCTTCCTGAAAAACAGTTCGATACGTGCGTCTGAGATTCTGTGCGAAAATACCGGAAAA
>JAVVFR010000128.1:0-5505 GCA_032250595.1 Bacteroidales bacterium
CTGCCCATGTCAATAGTGCCATTTTTTACACCATCAAAAGAAAGTGTTTGTATCAATAATCCTGCGATATCATAGATAGCGATCTTTTTTACTTCAGTGGCAGCAATGAAGTTTACCATCTCTACGAACGGATTGGGAAAACATACAACATAATGTAAAGAATGAACTTTTCTAATACCGGTAGTATTTGGAGCTGCCAGAGGCAGTTCGGGAAAAGCAAGATTAGTAAAACCATAAGAGAACCCAAACCAACTACCCGGATATATCGTTTCTGCTAATCCCCAATTAAGCTCCCAGTCGTGCAACCCTTTTCCACTCCATGAACTCCAGTAGTCAGGATCTCCTCCTAAACCGGATTGAGCATAATAAATGATATCGTTAACAAAACTTCCCATAAAGGTGAAATTAAGATTTACATCCAAAGAATCTATCACCTCCACCATCTTCAGTGCACTAATACTATCGTTAAAGAGAAAGCCCCACGCATATGCCTCATGATTGCTGCCATCGTTGAAATCAATTACCAACATTGCAGTGTCGTTTCCGTCACCACAAAAGAATTGCAGGTCATTAAAGGAAAAGAGTCCTGATGGGTAGTTTAACCTCGCAGATAATGTAATAACACGATCACCGGCAGAGGTGTAGAACGTCATGGAATCGTTATAGAATCCGGGGTCATGGTTTCTTACAATATATACAAATAACATCAGACTGTCGGACGGAGAAATTGTCAACGGAGTAACCGGGGGAATATAAAAAGGCATCTTTGGCATACCGATAGAATCAACAGTAACAGCAACAGACGTTGTATTTGTTAAAGTAACATGCATCGAATCGATACTGGCTGATGTATCGGCAGGACTGAACACCACAGCGACAGGGTTGATTTGCAACCCCTGCCCAACAAGCAGTTGTACTGAAAACAAAAACAAGCCAAAACATAGTATCCGTAACATATATAATAGATATTAAAGGTTTATACTGTGTCGGACTTAGGGAAAAATATCGCAGGAATAATTATCAGGAAGACTGAAAACTATCCTCGGCCTTTAACCCGAAAGCCTGAATAATAATTATTTATGTGTGGCAGGTCTTCTGACTTACTCCTTTTTCGGCAAGCCTTCCCATCTGCTATTAAGGCAAACAGTGGCTGTGGTGTGCCGATTTTATAGAGATCACAGCAGCGGGTACTGTCCGGGATTGTTACCCGGTTCCCTTTTCAGATCATCAAACAATATATCGCTGACAATCCACCACGCAATTCGGAAACAAAAGTATTAAAATAATAATGACAACACACTTTTATGTTGAAAACTTTTATATAACTATTACCTTACAGTTACCAACAAATTGTATATAAACAACTACGTTAGAAGGTCTATTTAAAAAATTTATTGTCAACAGTACCCAATAAAAAAAGACGCTCCGGATAAGAACTAGTTAAGCATATAATAGCTTGCATTCAGAACGGTAGCGAAAGTAACCCATAACAGGTAAGGGATATTAATATACATCGCCCAATGGTTTATACGGAAAAAATGGATTATCATTACAATAATACTTAACCAAAGCACTATTATCTCTATCAGAGCAAGGCCTATCATGTTGAAATAAAAAAAGATAAGAGACCAAATAAAATTCAGCAAGAGTTGAACAAAAAACAGAAATACTGCCCTGTTACGTGCTTTCGACACCTCTTGTTTCCAAATAAGATAGAAGGAAAATCCCATAACAATATAGAGAAAAGTCCATACCGGGCCGAATATCCAATCAGGTGGGTTAAAGGATGGCCTGTTTAAGGAAGCATACCATTCCGGTACAGCCTGGGCGGTAAACATGCCGGCTATGGCACCCAATCCTACCGGAAGAATAATTGCAACAATCAGTTTGATGACATTAAATCGTTTCATATCTCAATAGGTTGTAATAAGCTACTTCCCTTTTACGCGAATTATGGATTATAGATACAATAATTCACTTATTGCTGGGAAGAAAAATTAATATAATTTTGTAAACAACAAATCTTAAAACAATGACACAATGAAAACTCAATGGATATATTATTATTTATTAATATTTTTTATTATTACAACCGGCTGTTCAGGTAATAAACAAAAAAAGGAATCCGACTCTTTCCTCGACACATCAAAAACTTTAGAGATCAATTTACATATGCTTAGCAATGGTATTCATCACTATACAAAATTTTACGAGATTCCGGGCAGAGGCACCTTGGTGGTTCATGAAGGCACCGTTGGTAATACCGGGAGATCCTATGAAGTAGAAAAAGAAGACAGAGCAACATTAATGGAGTGGGCAAATGATCATTACCTCAAATTGATCGAAAAGGGGTATCAAAAAATTGATCCAAGTGCCTATACGAGTATGATCTTGCAATTTGACACCACCCAATTTTCTGAAATAAACGAAGAGGTATTAATAATTCTATATGATATTATTGACCGTTCTCTAAAACAAACAGGCAATGGTGGATGCAGTAATTATGATGTAGCAACAACCGGTGTTAATTATTTTGCCACAGTATTGGATGCTGCGGCAGCTACTCAGACATTATTAAATGTTTTAGAAGAGGAAGATTTCACTCCTTCTATTATTGCAACAGAAAAAGCAGAAACAACGACAATTTTATACCCGGCTGATTTTCAGGGAGAATTCTCTTATCTGTAAAAAAATTATTGTTTGCCTAATAACGTAACTGTCCCCTTCAAAACAATAATCTCTTTTGATCTCTTATGTTTAACATGTACCAACCATGCATAAACTCCTGATGGACTCATCTCATCCATACAGGTTCCATCCCACCCCTCTAATGGATCATTGGTTATAAACAACATCTGTCCATACCTGTTATATACTGAGAATTCATAAAACTCCCAATCGTTCAGATACCCTCTAGGATTGAAAATATCATTCACCCCGTCCCCATCCGGTGAAAAGGCGTTGGGTACATATATTAATGGTACATCTTCAATAATAACATTCTTACTGGTAGAATCAGTACAGCCAATAGAGTCAGAAACAACAAGCCATACCGTAAACATGCCCGGATCGAGATACTCATGGTAAGGGTTCTGGAGGTTAGAGTAGTTATTAACTCCTGAAGCCGGCTCACCAAAATCCCACTGCCAGAAATAAGCTCCTGTTGAGTTGTCAATGAAAGAAATACCGGGGTACTTAATAGTAGTTGTTTCAGGATCAGCAATAAACTGAGCAATTGGATTAGGATGTACTATCAAATCTGTTGTAAGAATGCTGTCGCAACCAACCGCTGAATTGAGAGAGTCAATATAAGTTCCTGATGTCGTTTGCAATGCACCACCAACATAATAAGACTCACCTTCACATATATGAACATCCACCCTATGATACACTGTTGGATAAACATCGAGCGTTGTGATAATTACACTATCACAGTTTTGATATGACACAAGTGTGTCATAATAAACTCCAGGATACTGTTGCCATGCACCACCCACGTATATACTATCGCCTTCACATATCCTCAAATCAAAATTACTATATACTGTTGGAATAACAGTAAGATCAGTGGCAATAATACTATCACAGTTCAAATAGTTAACCAGCGTATCATAATAAATTCCGGATGTTGTTTGGAATACCCCTCCCGCAAAAATACTATCTCCTTCACAAATAGTGATGCTTACACCTGAGGTTGAAGTTGGATTCACTGTAAGCTGGGTAGTAAGTATACTATCACAACCCAAATAATTAATCAAAGTATCATAATAAACTCCCGATACTGTCTGATTTGCACCGCCTGCCCACCAGCTCTGACCCTGACAAATAGTTACCTGAATAGTGTGATATGAGAGTGGGTTTATTGTAAGATTCAAAGTTGCAAGAGAATCACAACCATATGACGTGCTTAAACTGTCAATATACGTACCTGCAGCATTATAATAATTACCACCCCATAGATAAGGAAGTTGATTTTGACAAATAGTATCATTTGTTGTGCTGTAACCGATTGGGTCAACCTTCAGAATCAAGGTTGCTACAGAGTCACAACCATATAGGTTGACCAATGTCACTGTATAGGTGCCTCCAACAACATAATTATTTCCATTCCAGCTATATGGAAGATGATTGAAGCATACTGTATCATAGGTTATGCTATAGGTAACCGGATTAACAGTAAGATTTAATGTAGCAACAGAATCGCATCCGAATTGATTTGTTAAGGTTGCTGTATATGTACCAGCTGTATTATATGTGTTTCCATTCCATGTAAGTGAATGGTTATCACAAATAGTATCCCATGTAGTACTGTAAGTGACCGGATTTATATGTAAAATTAATGTAGCAATAGAATCACAACCATATTGATTTATAAATGTAGTATCATAAGATCCTGCAGTGTTATATGTGTTTCCGTTCCAACTGTATGTCTGATTATCACAGATAGTATCCCAGGTAGTACTGTAGGTAACCGGATTTACATGAAGTATCAAAGTTGCCAGTGAGTCACAACCCCATGTAGTTGTTAAAGAGTCAACATAAGTACCTGCAGAATAATAATTATTGCCGCCCCATACATATGGTAAGTCATTGTAGCATATAGTATCATACGTTGTGCTGTAACCAACAGGATCAACTAATAGGTCAAGTGTGGCAATAGAATCACAACCATATTGATTTACAAGCGTATCAATGTATATTCCAGCCAGATAATAGTTGTTTCCATGCCAGATATATGGCAGATCATTGAAACAAATTGTATCTACAGTAAGACTGTATGTAACAGGGTTTACAAAAAGATGCAAAGTAGCCATAGAATCGCAACCAAACTGGTTGACCAGTATTGAAGTATAAGTTCCTGCTATACTATAAACATTCCCGTTCCAACTGTATGTTTGATTATCACAGATGGTATCCCACGTAGTGCTATAAGTCACCGGAAGAACAGTTAAATCCAGGGTAGCCGCAGAGTCACAACCGTATTGATTAACAATAGTTACAGTATAAACACCGGATGCACTGAAATTAATGCCGTTCCATGTATATGATAATTGGTTATTACAGATAGAATCTGTTGTAATACTAGATGTAACAGGATTAATTAGCAAATCAAGAGTAACAATGGAATCACATCCTAATGTAGTCTGTAAAGTATCCGTATAAATACCAGTCGCACTATAAGGATTGCCGTTCCAGATATAAGGTACCTGATTATCGCAAATAGTATCAATAGATGTTCCGTACTTCGTTGGATTAATAAGAAGATCCAGGGTAACGATTGAATCACAACCATGAATGGTCTGTAATGTATCAATATAAATACCTGTGAATAAATATGGATTACCATTCCAATAATAAGGCACCTGATTATCACAAATGGTGTCTATTGTTATCCCAAACAAGGTTGGATTTACAATCAGGTCAAGCGTTACAATAGAATCACAACCATAAATGGTTTGTAAAGTGTCACTATAAATTCCTGTTGTACTATATGCATTACCATTC
>JAVVFR010000129.1:0-5499 GCA_032250595.1 Bacteroidales bacterium
ATAGGCACCTGCACGGTCATTTGTAACATTAAACCCAATATCAAGTTTTGCATTTCCACGATCATTTCTCCAACTCTCTTTTTTTAAAAACAGTGGATAGATTATTGAAAACGATTCTGTCTGGTATCCCTGCTCAATACTTTGCCATTGTGCCCTATGGGCTAATGTTAAGCGGAAATCATTATTGCTGCTAATAAGAGCTGGATTGAGCAGTATTGGATGGTTTACCAATTGGGTAAAATTCGGATCCTGTGCTTTTATTTTGCTGGTTATTACAAGAATTATTACGATTGCTATTATTCTATATATTGTTTTCATGTTATAAAAATTTCAGGTTACCGAATAAGATTTACAAGTCCGTTGCCATTAACAAGATTTCCTTTTTTAAGCTTTCCATTAACACTCCACATATATGCATCTGCAGGTGCTTCATCACGAGAATCCTGCCTTCGTCCATCCCATCCCCGTTCGATATCATTGCTGTAGAAGATTAGTTCTCCGTAACGATTGAATATTTTGAATTCAAATGTTTCGAAAAGATCCCCACGCACATACAAAATATCATTTTGTCCATCTCCGTTAGGGGTGAAAGCTGTTGGAAGCCAGAAGGGTTTTTCAACATTATAAACTACAATTACCAAGGTATCGCTGTTCATACAGCCAAAGACATCGGTGACCCATACTACATATTCTGTTGTTGTATCAGGGCTTGCAACAGGATTGTGTATGGCAGGATTGCTGAGTCCAAACCAGGGTGTCCAGGCATATTGAACACCACCTGTTGCAAATAATTGCACGCTGGTTGCAGTAGTGATAGTATCATCGGGGCCTGCCATAGCATCCGGTAACGGATGTACGGTAACCAATACCTGGTCTGTTACAGGATCACAGCCGCTGTTGGTGCCGGTTACTGTTAATTCGTATGTTGTCGTAGTGTCAGGGCTTACCCATGGGTTGGATATGTTTGAATTGTTTATTCCGTTAAGTGGAGTCCAGGAGTATTCCTGTCCTTCTAAGAGCCCTGTTCCTATCTGCACACTGTCATGAAGACATATTTCAACATCAGTTCCTGCATTGGCGATCAATGGTGCCAACATTGTTACGGTAATGGAGTCATAATTATCGCACATTGTTATGGTATTTGTCACATTAACAATATAGGTAGTTACAGGTGCAATAGGACTTGCCACAGGTTGCGCGATGGTATCATTATCAAGGGAGCCGGAAGGGAACCATTTATATGAATGGTTGGCCAGGGCAGGGGTCCCAATCATTACACTTCTGTTGGAACAAATTGTTGTATCAGTTCCGGCATCAGCATAAGGGAGGCTATATACATCAATTGTGTCAGTATGTGTGGCAATACAATTCCCATCGTAAATGGTGAAAGTGATTGTTTTTGAACCTCCGGAACTATAAGTTATGCCAGAAGGGTTTTCTGAGGAGGAATTGGAAGGATTTGCACCTGAACCAAGATTCCAGAAATATGCCCAATTGGAGCCGGTACTTCCGGTGTTTAAAAGGTTTATTCCTTCATCGCGGCATACCGGTGCATTAGAGGAAAAGCTTACTGTTGGAGTGAGGTGGATATTGACCGGTAGCATAATTGTATTACTACAGTTGGCATTCGAGATGGTCAGTTGCACCAATTTTGTTCCGGCAGTAGCATATACAATTCCTGTTGGGTTTTCCATTGTAGAAGTAGTTGGTGTGGCTCCGGCGCCGAAGTCCCATAAGAAGTTCCACCCTGAGCCGGTAGTACCGGTATTGGTAAAGTTTAAGGGCAGTCCTGTACATTCGGGAGCTGTGGAGGTAAAGTTCGCTTCAGGGGTCTCATTGATGGTGATAGCGCCGGTATATGTTTCAGCGCAATGTCCGTTAGTGACAGTTAGTGTGATTGTTTTTATTCCTGGTGTAGTGTAAAAAACAGTTGGATTTTCTCCTGTTGAAGTATTAGGTTGTGCCCCAGCACCAAAGTCCCAGGAATGTATCCATTGGCTTCCACTGCTTCCGGTATTGGTAAAATGGACTGGGTCACCAATACATGCAGGAGCAGTGGACGAGAATGATGCTATTGGATTGTCATAAATCATTATACCGTCGGTAAAGATATCATAACCACCGCATACAGAGTCAGTAACGATTAAAGTAATCAGTTTCAGTCCGGAGGTGTTATATATGATTCCTGAGGGATTCTCTACCACTGATTGTGGAGGAGTAGCATTAGCTCCAAAATCCCATGCCCATGAGACACCGGATCCGGAACTTCCTGTATTGATGAAATTAACGTTTTCACCGGTACAACCTGGAGCGCTGCTGACAAATCCCGCGGTAGCTTGTGCCCTTATATCTATTTTGCAAGTATCAGGAACTACACAAGCACCCATGGTATCATATCTATAATTTTTTATGAGTATATAGTTTATTGTAAGAGATGAATTAGTGGTCATATGGCTCCATGGGTCGGCTAATGTATCTGGCCGGGTGGTGTTAACTGCGCCTCCTGATAATCCTAAGCTGGGATACCATTGATACGTATAATCACTGTAATTTCCGGGGGATTCTCCACCGAGCTGAACGGAGTCACCATTACAGTAGAACTGGTCAGGACCGGCATCAGCGTAAATAGTACCAAGGAAATAGTTTGTTACTTTCTGAGGTGTGTTAGCATTAACACCAGTAGTATTATTTCCAAGCTGACCTTCGTCATTGAGGCCCCAGGTCATAGCACTGTCATTATCCAGAAGACAAACGGTATGTGCTCCTCCTGTTGAACTTTGCCCTGTAATACCAGCCGAAACGGATAGAACCTTGTATGGGGAAAGACTTAGTGCTGTAGGATATTCATAATTAGTAAAAGTTCCTAATCCTAACTGTCCATAATCGTTATCACCCCAAACTGCAAGTGAAGAATCAGAAAGCAATGCAATACTATGTTTAGCACCGGCACGAACTGCTACAGCATTGTTTATAGTGATGCCCTGATTTAGAGGTAGAGCAACTTTTCTTTTCGGTGTTGTAGTGGACCTTCCAATCTGTTCATCACTGTTAGATCCCCATGATAATACCTGTCCTGTATTAAGTACTGCCAGACTATGCGATTCCCCGGCATCAATACCGGTAGCATTGGTTATTATATTTCCATTATCATCACGCACATAAACAAGATAGTCTTTTTTATCCGACGATTGATCATTACCCAGCTGTCCATAGAAATCATCACCACATGATTTGATCGTTCCATTATTTTGTAAGACTAGGGTATGAGCCCCGCCACCGGCAACAGCAATGGCAGGATGATCCAGTCCTGACATTACCACAGGTGTTGTACGGGTTGTATTGGTGTTATCGCCAAGTTGACCCTGGTTGTCACCCCATCCAACAACAGTGCCATCATCTAAAATAGCCAGGGAATGATAACTACCGGCTGCGATAGCAACAACATTGGTTAAGTATCCCACACCACCAACACCCAATACCTGAACAGGATAGTTCTGTTGAACAAGCGAGTTAATACCTAACTGCCCACTGGAATTTCCTCCCCATGCCCAAACAGTTCCATCTGTTCTAAGTGCTAAAGTGTGCACTGCTCCTGCATCAATGGCAATAATGTCAGTCATCATTCCGGTACCTGTAGGATCAGTAACTACCACAGGGACAATTGCGTCAGTAGGGCTGTTGTTATCTCCTAGCTGGCCTGATGAATTATCGCCCCAACACAAAACTGTTCCATCACACCGTAATGCTACAGTATGGTTTGAACCCCCATCAACAAATACATATTGATATTTATTAGGGCTGTAAGGATTTTGAGATTGAAGATAAAAAACAGAAAATAGCAGCAGTATTCCAATAAATTGTTTCATGTGTCTTGATTTAATTTATTTTATATTATCTTGATTTGCTTAAAATTGCAACATAGCTTTGCTAATATATGGCAATACATTAAAAATTACAAATTATTATTGGCTTGTTAATTATTTTTGTATCAAATACCTGGGATGCGAAAAGAAAAAAATTATATTATCAAAACTTTTTCAGTCAGTTAAGAGCAGGATTATAAAATAATTATTATGGTTAAATTCTACAGAATAAAGCAAAGTGCTTTTTTGCAGAAAAAGGGGTAGGTAAGATGAGTAATATATTATCAGAAAGGCATCTATGATGTCCAGGTGTTTATTCCACCGTAACCGATTTTGCGAGATTCCGGGGTTGGTCTACATTACATCCTCGCATCACAGCAATATGATAAGAGAGAAGCTGTAAAGGTACAGTAGCCAAAATAGGCACCAACAGTTCTATGGTCTCCGGTATCTCTATAACATGGTCGGCCATCTCTTTGACCGTTTTGTCACCTTTTGTGACAATGGCAATGATAATACCTTTTCGTGCTTTTACCTCCTGAATATTTGAGATAACTTTCTCATAAGTGCCTTTATTTGTTGCAATAACAACCACCGGCATCTCTTTGTCGATCAGAGCGATAGGGCCATGTTTCATCTCTGCAGCGGGATAGCCTTCTGCATGAATATAGCTGATCTCTTTCAATTTAAGAGCACCTTCCAACGCAACCGGGAAATTATATCCCCTGCCGAGATACAGGAAGTTTCTGACATCTTTAAATACCTTGGAAATTTCTATAACCTTGTCATTGACTTTTAATGTCTCTTCAATTTTTTCGGGTATTCTGTCGAGTTCATTAAGTATCTGTTGAAGTTTTGATTTATTGACTGTTCCTTTGAGCTGTGCAATTCTCAAAGCCATAATGGTAAGGATAGTCACTTGTGCAGTGAATGCTTTGGTGGAAGCAACACCAATTTCAGGGCCGGCATGGGTAAAAGTGCCGGCATGGGTGGCACGTGCAATACTTGACCCGACAACATTGCAAATACCAAGAATGGTTGCACCTTTCGATTTAGCAAGTTCTATGGCAGCCAGGGTATCTGCTGTTTCACCCGACTGAGAGATGGCAATAACAATATCCTCTTCAGTGATGATCGGGTTTCTGTAGCGGAATTCAGAAGCATATTCCACCTCCACTGGAACACGGGCAAGGTCTTCAAAAAGGTATTCGCCAACCATTGCTGCATGCCAGGAGGTACCACATGCAATCATGATTATACGTCGTGCATGGATCAATCGCTGTTCGTAATCGATAATGCCTCCTAACTGTACAAAACCCGCTTTCGCATTGACCCTGCCCCGCATACTGTCTCTTACGGAACGGGGTTGCTCATAAATCTCCTTTAGCATGAAATGATCAAATCCGCCTCTCTCCAGCGTGTTTAAATTCATTTCCAGCGTTTGTATGTAAGGGGTCTTCTCTTTGTTCTTGATGGTAATTATCTTTAATTCCTTATCTCTTCTTATGATAGCAACCTCCTCGTCATCCAGATAAACCACATTCTTGGTATGTTCAACGATCGGGGTTGCATCGGAAGCAACAAAAAAGTCATCTTCACCAATGCCAATGACCAATGGACTCCCTTTCTTTGCTGC
>JAVVFR010000130.1:0-5449 GCA_032250595.1 Bacteroidales bacterium
TGGCGTACCTGTATTTTCATAGAGCCATATACGCGCTCTATAGGTGGATTCAAGGTTTAGCCAGGGGTCGTAGAACGAAGTGTCCCGCAGGCCATAACTGCCAATAAAAAGGTCTTTCAATCCATTTCCGTTATAGTCGTAAAGCACCGGGTAAGCGTATGATCCAACATCAATCATTCCGTCTTGTAAAAATCTTTTTGTCTGATGCGAGAATACCGGTAAACTGTTGGTGCCGATATTTTTATAAAACCATGAGTTATTGATATTGTCTATTTTGTGGTTGGTCACCCCGGGGTCAAGTACTCCGGCGAGAAGGTCTTTCACCCCATCGTTGTCAACATCAATATAGTCGGTATTACTTAATGCATAAATGTTTATTGGCAGATTATAGGAAGGAAAGAAAGTATCTTGCATAGTGATACGGGCTGTATCAAGGGTTCCGTAGTTATACAATGCAATGATACTTGGATAATCGGTATCACCAAGCAGAAGGTCTTGCAGGCCGTTGTTTGTAAGGTCGAGCATGGTCATGGTAGAGCCTGTATGCCGCTCTTTTCGGTTATTGTCTGATAAAGGGAGGGTCTGTTCTCCTTTCGTGCTATGGCAATAATAGGCAGCAGCGGGGTCGGTAGAGTCGATATGTAGGTACATAGAATTTGATATTTCACTTTCAAAAACATAACCCCAGCAGTTATGATTGAGACGCATCCAAAGGGTATCGCATGTACCGGTATTGTCCATGGAGAGGTTTTCATAATATTTTATAAACGAACCTAAGCCATAGAATACCAGGATATCGAGGTCGCCATCGCCGTCGATATCATGAATAGCCGGATAGTCGACACTGGTGGCCATGATATTATTCACATAGGGTGTTTGGTAGGCATTGATCATGGGGGTATATAGCTTAAATACAATGCCATTAGTAGGTGAAGATACATTGATATATACTTTTATCCCTCCGAAATTGTAAGTAAAGATATCCGGTTTTCCATCACAGTTAAAATCACGTAATTTCATCCATGAATATATCTTTGGGAAGCCCTTTTCATATTGTGGGGCATAAACATAATCTACCGTATTGGCTGTTCCATTATTGATATAAGTACGAAGGCGTTCTGTTTGTGCATCGAATGTAACAAGATCCATAATACCATCGAAATTCAAATCGATCTCATTAAAGTGAACCGCATTGATACCCCCTGCCCAAGGGTTTTTTAATGGTATTCCTGAGGAATCCTTTACCTGTATTGATAAATCACGCTCAAAGCTAAAATCAAACAACTGCTGACTTTTTGCAGTAAATCCGAAGATGCCAGATACAAATAATGCGATGAAAAATATTTTTTTTGTCATGGGATATGATTTTTTAAATGCCATTGATAGAAAGGAGTATTGCGTAAGTTGAGAACTAAATATTAGACTGTAAAGTTAGCAAAAGTTTAGAGTATTGTTATTAAGTTTCACAATATTCTGTTATAAATTGCTAATTAATAAATGTTATTCTATCTTTGCAGCCTTAAAAATGAATAATTAAGTTAAACATTTTCAATAACAAAACAGATGCAGAATAAAGGAGCCGTCAGGTTATTGGCAATATTACTTGCGCTGATATGTATTTTTTACCTTTCATTTTCGGTAATTACACGGGTACATGAGAAACGTGCTGATACATTTGCACACCGTCCGGCAATAGATCAATTAGCTGATAACCTATCCAAAGGGGATGAATTAAAGCGAAAAGTTATTTATGATTCTTTGGTTCAGAGGAATAGGAAGTTTTATCTTGATTCAATTTCCACAGAGGAGGTATATAAACTATACATCCGTAACTACACCTACCTTGAGTGTAAGGAGCGGGAGATTAATTTAGGGCTTGATTTGCAGGGAGGTATGAATGTTACGTTAGAAGTCAGCGTTGTTGATGTTGTACGTTCAATGGCAGGAAATACAAAAGACTCTCTGTTTAATTTAGCGATAAAAAACACCATAGCGAGGCAGGCGCAGTCGGAAGGTGATTTTGTAGATCTTTTCTACAAATCATATAAGGAGGTAGACCCTACCGGAGATTTAGCTGCTATATTCTCATTTGAGTTATCAGACCGTATCCAACCTGGCGCCACTGATCAGGAAGTGTTGGATGTATTACATGAAGAGACGGGAAGTGCTATCGACAGAACGTACAATATTTTAAAAACACGAATCGATCAGTTTGGTGTGGCTCAACCCAATATTCAGCAGTTGTCGCAGCGAGGACGTATCCTGGTTGAGCTGCCCGGCATCAAGGAGCCGGACAGGGTAAAAGAGCTTCTTGAACGCACAGCAAAACTGGAATTTTGGGAAACATGGAAGTTTTCTGAGATATGGGATGATTTCGAGAAGATCAATAAAAATCTTAGGGATGTACAATTCTCTGCTAAAGAGTTGTTGTTAAAAGAGAAGTCCTCCGGTGATTTACCCGGTGCCGATGGTGCCGACACCTCCCAATCATTGCTTTCAGATATTGTAACTACCGATGATACTTTACAGCAGGAGAGCTCGTTGCTTGATATCGGAGAAGAGGGTGAAGATGCCGTGTCAGAGCCGTTGAGCGAGGGTGATCAGTATGCACGGGAAAATCCTTTATGGCGCTATCTTACTCCTAATATCATTGAAGAAGGAGGGCAGCAGCGTATTCCGGAGAGCCCTGTGGTAGGTTCTTCAAGGGTTAAAGATACAATGTTCGTTAATCTTTTATTGAAAGAAGCGGAGCGCAGGGGATTGATAAAACCTCAATATTTTTTCAAATGGACTGTTAAGCCTTCAAAATACAAGAATTATACAGAAGAGAAGATTTTAGACCTTGTGGCACTTAAAGACCCCAGGGGTGACAGAATAGCGCCACTTGACGGAAGTGCTGTGTCTAATGCATCACAGAACGTAGATCAGAACGGCCGTGTAATTGTGAATATGCTGATGAATACCGATGGTACCAGAAAATGGGCCAACCTTACCAGGGATAATGTAGGCCGTGAGGTCGCCATCGTACTGGATAATTATGTATATTCATTCCCAACGGTTAACGAAGAGATTGCCAATGGCAGCTCTCAGATATCCGGTGATTTTAGTATCAAAGAGGCGCAAGACCTTGCTAATGTACTTAAAGCAGGGAAACTGCCTGCTCCTGCACGCATTGTTCAAGATGAAGTGGTTGGCCCCTCCCTCGGCAGAGAAGCTATTCGGTCGGGCCTTATGTCTTTTGTTATAGCTTTCTCGCTGGTGTTGCTCTATATGATATTCTATTATCGAAAAGCAGGAATTATTGCCGACTTTGCGTTGCTCGCCAACGTATTTTTCCTCCTTGGGGTGCTTGCCTCCATCCAGGCTACGCTTACCTTGCCAGGTATTGCAGGTATCGTACTAACTCTTGGTATGGCGGTTGATGCCAACGTGATTACCTTTGAACGTATCAAAGAGGAGATAAGATTTGGCAAAGGAGTAAGACTCGCTATTCACGATGGTTTCAAAAATGCACTCTCTGCTATTATCGATGGTAACGTCACTACACTGCTTACCGGTATCGTGTTGGCCATCTTCGGGACAGGCCCGGTGAAAGGGTTTGCCACTACACTTATCATCGGTATTCTTACCTCCCTGTTTTCTGCAGTGTTACTCTCGCGGTTGATATTTGTTCATCTCCTTGATAAAAACAAAAAGATCACTTTCGGATCTAAGCTTACCATCAATGCTTTCTCCAAAATTAATTTCGACTTTATCAAAGTGAGAAAGAAATTCTATATTATCTCCCTGGCTGTGATAGGAATCGGTATTATTTCTCTTGCATTTAATGGACTTAATTATGGTGTTGATTTCTCCGGAGGCCGTACCTATGTGGTTAGGTTTGATAATAATGTTGAAACAACCAAAATCAGTAAAGCATTGGAAGAGCAGTTTGGTTCTGCTCCGGAGGTTAAGACCTTTGGACCCTCCTCACAGGTGAAAATAACGACAAAATACCTTATCGAGGATAATACAAGGGCTTCCGACAGTATTGTTGATCATATGATATATGAAGGCGTTAAAGGTTTCTATAGAACGCCCGTCAACTTTGAGCAGTTCAATACCGACAGCGATGAACAAATCTATGGCAAGATGAGTTCCCAGAAAGTGGGGCCTACTATTGCCGATGATATCAAACGTGCCTCTGTATTTGCTATTACATTTGCCCTTATCATTATCTTCCTATATATAGCATTACGATTCCGAAAATGGCAATATGGTTTGGGAGGCCTGACTGCACTATTCCACGACTCTTTGATCGTAATATCGCTGTTTTCTATATTCTACACTATTATGCCTTTCAGTATGGAGATTGACCAGGCATTTATTGCGGCGATCCTTACAATTATCGGATATTCAGTGAATGACTCTGTGGTGATCTTTGATAGGATTCGTGAATTTGTTTCGATACATCCTAAAACTTCCATCAAAGACAATATCAATAATGCACTTAATTCAACATTGGGACGCACCTTCAATACTTCCGGAACAACATTTTTAGTGTTATTCTCGATCTTTATCTTCGGCGGGGAAGTGATCAGAGGATTCTCGTTTGCTTTGATGGTTGGTATCCTTGTCGGTACCTATTCATCATTGTTTGTGGCGAGTCCAATTGCTTATGATTTTATTCAAAGACAGCAAGTGAAGAGAGACCGTAAAGCCGCTGCTCTGGGAAAAAGGAAGAGAAAGTAAATCTTTTTTTGATTTTTCCTGCCGGTTTATTGATACTCTTTTTAACAACAGACCCATGTGCTGATAAGACTGCTTGCCCGTTGTGAAAGGGAAACAGAACAACTAAAGGTTGGAACTGCAACCATAGTTAAAGCATACAGTGGAATTATTGATTGACTTTCTTTTTATCAAGTCAGATGAACTTTACATCATATGTTTTTCTTGAGTTCCGCAGTTTTTTATTGCAAGAATCATAAGTAATTGAAATTATGTAACTTGCACTGTATTTTTGTTAAAATTGGGTGTCCCATGATTTTTTGTTTTTATTTTGTGTCTACGTGGCTTGGTAGCAAAGGAGAACTATAGCATCCTATTATTATATTTTTTTATTAGTAAATTTGTTCCAGAAATAGATTTGTATTTTGGAACAGGATCATAAGAAGGGTTTCGGCACGGAAAGTTGTTATTTAGAATAAATTATAAATAATTAGAGAGACTTTTCTATTATCAAAAATAAAAATGTATATTTGTTTGTAATATAGCATTTTCCGATTTCGTTTATATCAAATACAATTAGGTTAGGACGTTTTTTTTGGGGAAAAAGGAATAAAAAAGTACAAAAAATAATCATTAAAAGAATAATTGCTTTTACATCTTAAAAATTATTCACTATTTTAGCATCCATTAATATAAAAGAATAAAAAAAGCTGCCCCAAATTACTTCGGAACAGCTTTTTGT
>JAVVFR010000131.1:0-5423 GCA_032250595.1 Bacteroidales bacterium
AAAATGATTATTTTTAACTAATGTAGATGGCATAATTATTTTAACTTCTGTAAACAACACCTTAATATTGTCGGGCTCATCAGGAACAAGATTCAATCCTGCTTCCAAAAAAGCTTTCCATATCAATTCGCTACAATAGAGTTTGTCATACGTCAACAGATCATAATCATGGTCAAATATACATTTATCTTCAAACGTTTGCAAGGCATATCCATTAACTTTTCTCAATTTTTTGCCGGTCAGAGTAACCGGCCGATACACTGCGTACTCTGTAGCTTTGGAGAAATCAAGAAACTCCAATGGTTCCTCGCACCGGACAACTTCATTCTTTCCTTTTTCTTCACCGGGAACAGCATGAATAATAAATGGCCTTCCCTCCTTTTCCACTACAAGCCCTACATGAGAATACTCCCCTTGCCTATCGGCCATCAATACAGCAAAACTCTCAAAGCTTTTTCCGCGTCTGTAAACCAAATCACCGGGCTTTAACGTAAAAGATGATAAAAAAGTTCCGAGGTCTTTCTGATATTTTATTCTGTTGAAAACTTTAGTGAAATCAAGAATATAAAATGTTGTAGCAATAACTGCAACTATAACCAATATGATAAATATTTTGGTCTTCGTTTTCAAAGGAATGGTGTTGTTTTCGGAGATAAAAATAAAACTAATTCGTGTAACACAAAAAGATTTTTACTATTTTAATTTTTTCACCAGCGCCAGTAACCAGCGAGGTATCATACTTCTGCGCCAAAACCAGTAGCTGTTGAGTGAGGCACCAAAACTCTTATAGAACCTCGCCAGTCCCGAATCCATTGAGCCTTCGAAATCGAGTATCATCCCTGATGATGAAAATTTCTCAATCACTTTATCGATCAACAACGGCATAGCGCCTTTCTCTTTTGCTTCATCATTAGTGCCGGAAAAAACAAATATCGTACGCTCATGCTCAAAGAAAAAGACAGCTCCGGCAATCAACTCATTCTGTTCGTTGAAAACTCCATAGGCCTTTGCCATTCCCTTATGATACAATGAATAATATAGACGTGACAACCGGATGTAGTATTCTTCCGAGAAATCAGACAGTGCTCTCCCACGGTTAGCCCTGAACAGATCAATGATATCCTCTACCTTCCCATATTCAGCAACGGAAAGTTGCTGTTGCACCGCTTTTTTTATGTTGCGCTTCAGATTGGTACTGTATCTCCCACGTAAAATATCTACAGGAGCATCCAGTGACAGCTCATAATTATCTCTCTGCATCACAGCAAGCTTTTCGGGTTTGCTCATCTTGTTGATCATAAGCTCCACCAACACAAACCTCCCGGGGATGGCTTTTAAAAATTGATCTACCAGCGCTGCTTCAGCAGGGAAGAGGCTAAAAAGCCCCAGCTGCTGTGTAAAAGGAGGGTTGCAGATATAGCTGATCCCTCTCTTCTTGCGCACAGGCAATGGAAAAACAGCATCATAATCTCCCAACACTAGTCCATCCCACGCATCACAAACGATATCAAGGTACCATGAATATGCATATATGATACCGCTGACCGACTGCGCCACACAACGGTCCCACTTTTCACAATCTATCTCCTCATGCCGGAGATAACGTATTGTATTGTGCTTCTCTACTCTTTGCATAACTCATTCATTTTACGATATACCTCACGCCATCCTTTCCAACGGCGGTATTCACCGAGGCTTTCATTATGCCACAAACTAACAAAGGTGCCGTGATGCCTTCTGGTATTCTCTGCCAGTAGCGTTATTTTCTCAATAGCTTTTTGTGGCGACAGTTGCATATAGTCAAGCAACGTACCATCCATAATGGTCAACGGATAGAGCATCAACCCAGTCTCACAGTTGGCCTCCAGGTCGAAAAACCTAAAGGGGTGCGTGGTGCCTGCCCTAAACCCGATACGGTCGGCAAAGCCCAGGGAGTAATCCTCCCTGATACCACATCGTGAAAGGATACGGTACGTTATAGGCAGCGAGAGCCGGAGAAAATGTTGCCTGCTCGAAGTTATCTTTTTACCGGTAATAGCCTCAAGTGTATCTATCTCCTGCTTCATTGCCTCTTCATCGAGGAATGCTTCGTATGATGGGTGTATACCCACCTCCGTAACAGATGCTAATGACCGTATCTGTTGCTGCCAGTGACGGTTTTGTGGCGAGAGGTTATGGTTGTTTGTCCCTTTGTTGCTCATCAGCAAAAAAAACAGAGGTGACCGGGCAGCACTGTTCATCGTGAAGATAGAATCATAGGTATCAAATGGATCACGGGTACCAGCGATTACCACACTTATCCGCCGTCGCACAGCCTCAATATCCCATCTCAGCAACGACCGTGCAGTACCACCAGCCTGCCGCCATAACGTCTTATGCTTAAAAGCCCATGCATTATCGATATCTATGGTAGGCAAAAACCGGTAAGATGCCTTTGTAATAGGCAACCCTGGGAAACGGCTGTTGAGCAACCGTTCCAGATATAGTAGCCACCGGTCGGCCAAAGGAACGCATTCAAGTGACAGCCCGACACTCCATGCATTATGCGAGGCAAACCGCCCATGAATGTCGGGCTCGAAAGGAAGATACTCCTCGTAACGCGAGAGTAAAAAGAAGATAGCGGAAAAAAGATCAAAAGGGGTGTCATATCCTTCACCCCCGCAACGAAAGATCATGGACTCCCCATCAGCCCTCTCAACAACAGGGTTTAAAGATACGATAGCGTCGGAAAAGAGCAGCCCTTGAGCGGGGATGCTGAGCATTGCTTTATGTACCATACCATAAGAAACCCCTGCATCGCCCGTATTGAGCGTAATAGCAGGATTATCAGTCAACTGTACACGTAAACCCAAACGCTCTTCAAAGAGGGTGGTTATAATGTATCTCAACCGTGGGGTTATCTTTTGAACCAGAATATAGATCATGGCCGTAAAATTATGCTTGCTTTTCAAAGAAACGTAAAATTTCCTGACATATTAACTCCGCCGCATTACCTTGTCCAAAGAGCGCCGGATAGACAATCTTTGGTTTTTTATGCAGAAATACCTCCGCTGCCTCAAGGAGGGTCTCTTCACCGGCACCTGCCAGAATCGTATTCCCAGCCCTAACCAATTCATCCCATTCAGTCTTTTCTCTGAACAACACCACCGGTTTTTTCAGAAAGAATGCCTCTTTCTGTATACCTCCTGAGTCGGTACAGATAACAGATGCATGATTCATGAACATGATGGCTTCCAGATAGGTAGCCGGAGGTATGGTAATGATATGATCGCCGCTTTTAAGAATATCCTGTAGTTTTTTATCGAGTTTCTCACGCATCGCCTTCGCTGTCCTGGGATGCACTGAGAAGATGACAGGCATAGCAAAAGAAGCAGATAACGCCACCATGCTGCCGATAATACTGTTGAGCCTTTCGGCACTGTCGGTATTAAAATCACGGTGCAAAGTCATAAAAGCATAATTGTCGGGCGACACATTGTATCTTCCCATTTCTGCCGACTTCTCCATAGCGAGTTCAAAATAGTAATTGAGGTTATCAAGCATCACATCGCCCGTGTTGGCAAGGATGGGATTATTGATAGAGAAAGGAGGTTCAGCATATGCGTTGAAGCCCTCTTTAACAAGATTGTTGAAACCATTGACAGTAGGTGCAGCAAGCACCGATGACACATGATCGGTTAAAATACGATTGATCTCCTCCGGTGTAGTTTTGTTACTGCTTCTCACCCCGGCTTCAACATGCATTACAGGGAAATTCATCTTGTTGGCAGCAACAGCCGCAGCAAATGTGGAGTTGGTATCGCCATAAACAAGCACCATATCAGGCATAAGACTGTTTAATACACGTTCCACACCCTCCATCATAAAAGATATCTGCCGTGGATGCGTGTCAGAACCGGTGTTGAGGTTGATATCCATCACAGGAAATTCCAGCTCCCGGAAAAAGATATCCGACATCCTGTCATCGTAATGCTGTCCGGTATGCACGATATTTTCATGGATGGTGTTGCTGTATTTCTCTTTAATCTGCCGGTGTAATGCCGAAGCCTTGATAACCTGTGGCCGTGTCCCTACGATCGTGGTGAGTTGAATCATGGTGATATTATAATAATCCGTTATCCACAAAGCTAAAGAAATTTTCGGAACCTACAATAATATGATCGATAACAGGCATATCGAGGAGTATTCCGGCATTGACGAGTTTCTTTGTCAGGGAGAGATCCTCATCGGAGGGTTTGATATTTCCTGATGGGTGGTTATGACAAACAATTATGGCAGAGGATCGGTTTTCGAGCGCTAAAGAGAATACTTTTTTAGGGTCTGCTACGGTACGGGAGAAACCACCTTTACTGATACATATCTTCTTTATTACCACATTTGAATTGTTAAGCATTACCACCCAAAACTCTTCATGGGTAAGGTCGGCGAGGTCTTCCTGAATCAGTTCAAACACATCATCAGAGGACTGTAATTTGGTTTTGGCCTCCGGTGTTTCGGCTCTTTTACGACGTCCGAGTTCCAACGATGCACCAATCCTTGCTGCAGCGGCGTCACCAATCCCACGGACAGCCTTCAGCTGTTCGGCAGTCTGCAATGCCAGGTGGTGCAACGACCCATTGCAACGGTTCAACAGATGCCTCGCTACATCTACTGCCGTCTCGTTTTTGGGGCCTGAGCCAATCAATATGGCCAAAAGCTCCGCATTAGAGAGCGCATTGCGTCCCTTAAGAAGCAGCTTCTCCCGTGGCCGCTCCTCCTCCGCCCATTGGCTGATCCTTCTTTTGTTGACATAATCCATCAACAACTATATATGTTGAGAGTGAAAAAAAAAGGAAAAAAAATACCCTCTTTTTAGGAGGGTGATGTAAAATAATCTCATAAACGCTTCACGAAAGCGCATTAAGCCTTCTGGTAAGTTTTGACTTCAGATTACCGGCTTTGTTTTGATGTATGATATTGCGTTTAGCATTTTTATCAATTAGCGAAATGAGGGCAGGATATTTCTCCGCTGCTTCTTCTTTGTTGTCAATGGCTCTGAATATGCGTATAGCATTACGCATGGTCTTTCCATAATAACGGTTTCTAACCCTTCTTTTCTCGTTGGAGCGAATTCTCTTTAATGCCGACTTGTGATATGCCATAATATCTTCGTTTTTTGTGTTTGCTTCTATTTTGAGCATGCAAAGATAGAGATTTTTTTTTAATGACAAAAAAATATTGAAAAATGAGAAAGCAGCAGACAATATTTAACCGAAAAAGTTTCCGAAAAAATCGCAAAGAAAAACATATTTATTTTGGGGAATAAAAAAAAGTTATTATTTTTGCACTCCCAAAAACGGGGATTTAGTTCATTTCACAATAATTTGGTCCGTTCGTCTAGTCAGGTCAGGACGCCAGGTTTTCATCCTGGTAACAGGGGTTCG
>JAVVFR010000132.1:0-5357 GCA_032250595.1 Bacteroidales bacterium
TGCTGGTAATAAGTGGAGCGCTGGCAGTGGCAGGGTCTAATTTTAATTTGGTAAAGATGAAGGGCAGTGTCAAACCTATTAAACTACCTACCATAACAGTTAGAATCATGGTTAATGCTAAGACGAAGATGATTTCGGGCGACCTAACACTGGCGATAAGGCTTACGCCTACTGCCATGGTAATGCCGAGCATAAGTGACACAACGATCTCTTTTCCCAGAAGTTTGAACCAGTCTTTGATCTCTACATCACCCAAAGCAAGGGATCGTATCATAAGTGTTGCCGATTGTGCTCCTGCATTACCACTGCTGCCTATCAGCAGTGGTAAGAAGAACAACAACGATATGGCATACTGGATCACATTTTCGAAGTGAGCGATGGCAGCACCGGAGAAAATATTCATAAATACAAGGGCCGTAAGCCAAAATATTCTCTTTTTGTAAAGAAAAGTAACCCGGGCTTTAAGCGGATTGATAATAGCATCCTGAAATGAACCAAATCTGTGGAAGTCTTCTGTGGTCTCCTCTTCAGCAACATCCATCATATCATCAAATGTTACAATACCTAAAAGCAGCCCCTCGGTGTCGATTACGGGGAGTGCTACTCTGTCATGATCTTTAAATACACGGATGGCAACCTCCTGGTCATCCAACACATTCAATGAAATGAAACGATTATCCATTACCTCTTCAATTGTTTGATCAGGTCTGGCCAGAATTACTTCCCTTATCCGTATGTCATCAATAAGTTTTCCATCCTTATCAATAACATACAGTACATTCAGCGTTTCTGAGTCCTGGCCATGTTTTCTGATGTGTTCCAGGGTCTTTGTAATCGTAAAATGAGGCTTTACGGCAACATACTCAGGTGTCATCAGCCTTCCAATACTGTCTTCAGGATAGCCCAGCAGATTGGTTGCTATCTTTCGTTCCTGAGGTGAGAGTAGTTGAATCAACCGTTGTGTTATCTGGCCGGGCAGCTCTTCAAAAAATGCTGTTCGGTCATCAGGATCCAGATTATTTAATAAGTCTGATAGATAATTCACATTCTGTGCCAGCCCCTCTATCAGTTGTTCCTGTTTCTCATACGAGAGGTTTTGAAAGGTGTTTTTAGCAACTTCCCGTTGTAGCAGACGAAATAAGATTATATCATCTTGATCCGATAACTCTTCAATGATCTCGGCAATTTCAACCGGCTCAAGCTCAAGCAGGCTATTGCGTAAAGACCTCCATTTTTTCTCTCTGATGAGTTCCTGAAAATTACTGATTGTCATGATGAATCTCCTTACATTGACGTACTGTAAGGAAACCCTTTAGGCAACCTCACAGCCTGGTTATTTTATTTGCTGACTATGATATGGGCCTTCGTCCATTATTTGTTTGTTTAATGATTTGAAACGCAAAACTAAGCATAAAATCAATAAAAACAATAAACCTATTTCACTTTTTCTGAAGAAAGAGGGGAGTTGAATGTGTAGTGAAGTCATTTTTCTGTTAGCGATACATTGAATAATTTTCTGCACTCTTGCCAAAATCCAGGATAGGATTTCTTTACGACAGATTCATTGGCAATAGTTACATTGTTTATCAAGGCTAAAGGCGCAAGTGCCATGGCAATACGATGATCATCATAACTGACAAATTTCCAGTGCCCTTTTTTCAGATGGTTGGTTCCTGTAGTTCTTGTTTCATTTGCTGAGACAATATCAATGCCAAAGCCGACAGATTGGAGTTGTTGTGTCATTGTAATAATTCTGTTCGACTCTTTATGCTTGAGGTTTTGCACCCCGGTAAGCCTGGCTCTGATGTTTAACGTGGCACATGCAGTTAAAAATGCCGGGAAAAGGTCAGGGTAGTGGTAAAAATCTGCTTCAATACTATTATTGACCCTCCCGATGTTTTTGATTATAATGGCATCTGATGTTTCAAAGGATGAAACACCGAGTTTTTCAAATAATTGTGATGTAATTTTATCCCCCTGTATCGATGCGTGCGATAAACCCGGCAAACGTATTGTTGTGTTTTTAGCGGCCATTGCTGCATATTCGTACCAAAAAGCGGCTGCCGACCAGTCTTTTTCAACAGTCGTCTCTTCTATGTTGTATTGTCCGGGTTTGACGATAATTTTGTTTTGTGCTTCAGCAATATGGATACCTGCTTTTCGCATCAAAGCAATGGTTAGTTGAATGTAAGGGGCCCCCGGTAATGGGTTGTCATATTGTATCACAAGCCCGTCTTTCAACAAGGGTGCTACCATAAGCGCACCTGAAATAGGTTGCCCGGAGGTGTAGTTAGTTATCTCAATCGTCCCTCCCTTTAGTCCTTCTGATTCAATGAATACAGGCGGGAAGCCTTGAGCCCCTGCAGGGGTGACTTTGGCACCAAGGGTTTGCAGTATTTTATCCATACCCGACAACGGACGTTGCTGCATTCGCTTACTACCCGTTAACAAATATTTCCCGCCTTTAAAGGCAACATAATACCCCAGAAATCTTAACACACTGCCGGCATTATCACAGTCAACAGTGAAAATTTGGTTTTTGTTGGTGTGAAGCGCCAGCTTTCTCAACAATATTTCCATCAACGCCGTATCTTCCGACTCTTTTTCATAGTGTTTAATGATAGGTTCCCCTGCATAAGCAGACAGTAATAATATACGGTTGATAATGCTTTTGTTCTCCGGGAGAAAAATGTCGGGAATGTTGGGTTGGCTTGTTGTCGGTTTTTTTAACAGGATGGTCATCGGGTAACAAAGTTATTAAAGAAATAATGCAACGCCTCATTAACCTGATCGGTGGTAATGTGACAGTTTGTTTGTGGGATTCCTTCTTTGTCAAGTAATACACAACACAACTTTTTGTTTTGTCTCTTTTTGTCGAAGAGCGTGTAGCCGGCAATTATCTTTATACTATCATGATCAAGGGGTATAGCAGGGAAGTTATTGCGGTAAAATTGTTCTATGTCTTTGATTTGGCGATAAGGAAAATCATTGATTTTTGAAGCGATAAAGGATTCACAAATGATACCGGCAGCAACAGCTTCTCCATGGCTTACCGGTGTCTCCTTCTCCGACATTGCAGCCTCTATCGCATGTCCTATGGTATGTCCAAAGTTGAGTATCTGTCGAATATGCTGTTCATAAGGGTCTTTGTCTATAATCATCTTTTTAAACCGGGTTGCTTCAGAAACCAAACCACTGATATTGTTATCAGGAATATTTTTTTCAATATGCTCAATACTATCGAGGGATATATTACAACCGATAAGAACATATTTCAGAAGTTCTCCTTTGGCTGAGACCCATTCATGTTCAGGTAGAGTAGTAAGAAATTCCGGACAACACCAGGTAGATAAAGGCCAATTTATTACCCCGATCTGGTTTTTGGTATGGCCAAGGTTTATGCCATTCTTTCCGCCGATTGCAGCATCAATCTGTCCGATAATGGTAGTGGGGATATTGATGAAAGCAACACCTCGTTTGTATATTGAAGCAACAAAACCACCAAGGTCTGTCACTACACCACCGCCTAAGTTGATAATCAGAGCATCCCGGCTGATATCATGTGCTGTCATGCTTTGGCAAAACGTGGTCACTCTATTTATATTCTTTTGTTTTTCTCCCGGTGGAAGGCTTAAAATAAGTGCGGGTTGAAAATAGCTTTCAATTTTGGGTAAACAATAGGAACGTACATGATCATCAGTGATCAGCACTATCTCTCTATCCTTTTGTGCCTGTAGAAAAATTTTCAGCTCTTCCAGAATGTTATTACCGGAAAAAATAGTATCGCTCTTCTTTTTCATTAATGCAATGATAACTTTTTTTTTAGAATTTTCACTGGTTTTATTAAAATTGAACTTGCTTTCAAAAACCAATAGGGGTAAATTTTTGTTAAAAGCAATAACCTTAAAATAAATGTTTTCAGTAAATTGCGACTCTATTAGTAACTAAAATAAAGAGAAATTGTGATGATGAACAAGACGGATGAACCGGAAAAAATACTTGATTTAAATAATACAGAGATAGCCTATCGCTATAAGACTACAAGGGAACTGAAGAGAGCAAGGGTGCTTTATCGTATGATGGCATATGGATGGTTAATTTTATTGGCAAAGAGCATGTTGAATTTTGCCATAAAGATAGGCATGCCAGTTGGATGGGTCGTTAAGCCTTTGGTTTTCAGACATTTTTGTGGAGGCACATCATTGGAAGAGAGTTTTACGACTATTGACAAGTTGTGGTTATATGGTGTTGGATCGATACCTGACTATTCTGTCGAAGGAAAAAGCAGTGAGGCATCATTTACAAAAGTCAAGCAGGAGATAATCAAAGCAGCAGCCAGGACTAAAGAATATGCTGCCGTTCCGTTTGTTGTTTTTAAGCCAACGGGGATGGGTGACATAAAACTCTATGAAACAGTAGCTGCAGGGGCAAAGCTTTCTGCGGAAGAGGAAGAGCAGTATGCTGCATTACGGCAGCGCTACTTTGAAATCGCCGGATATTGCCATGATAATGATATCTCCCTCTTTATTGATGCAGAAGAGAGTTGGATTCAAAAAACAGTCGATGATTTAGTGCAGTTGCTTTCGGAGCGGTACAATCGAAAAAAAGCTATTATTTTTAACACATTACAGATGTATCGAAAAGATAGATTGGCGTTTTTATCGAAAGCTTATGAAAGGGCTAAGGAGCAGGGGTACTATATTGGATTTAAGCTGGTAAGGGGAGCGTATTTTGAAAAAGAACATGAGCGAGCAAAGACGTTACAATATCCTACACCTCTTTTTACAAAGAAATCAGAAACTGATAATGCCTTTAATGAAGCTATCAGTTACTGTTTTGAACGTCTCGATACTATTTCGGTGTGTGTTGCAACCCATAATGAAGAGAGCACAATGTTATTGGCAAATTTACTTGCCGGATCAGAAATCTCTTATGATGATGAACGGTGCTACTTCTCTCAACTTTACGGTATGAGTGATAATATCACGTTTAACCTTGCTCATGCAGGATTCAATGTGTCAAAATACCTGCCATACGGGCCTGTTAAAGAGGTAATGCCTTATCTGTTCAGGAGGGCAGAGGAGAATAAAGCTGTTACGAGTCAGATAAACAATACTGTGGCACTTATTAATAAAGAGATACAGCGTCGTCGAAAAAAAATGTGCAGTAAGAGAAAGAAAATGGATAAGAAAATTTGTTAAACAACAACTCTTATTTTATTGGTTGTGAAGTATCAAACCCTTCCATTCTTCCTGATTTATTTGTTTTAACAAAATGTTAAAAATAGACCTGAATATAAAAATTAATGTTAATTTCGCATAAATTATTATACTAATTTTAACAGGATATGCAACGAC
>JAVVFR010000133.1:0-5316 GCA_032250595.1 Bacteroidales bacterium
ATTCATCGGGGTGTGGCGCAGTTGGCTAGCGTACTTGCATGGGGTGCAAGTGGTTGCAGGTTCGAGTCCTGCCACTCCGACCAGTGACGAGTAGTTTTTTTTACTACTCGTCATTTTTTTTTTCATTACACAATAACGGGTTGGTTATCTTTGTATAAAAAACGATCTATGAAAATTTTTTTTCTTGCATTCTTTTTGTGCCTTGCTATCCCGGTTTTTGGTCAATTTCCTTATATTAAATGGTTTTTCGATACAGAAGATATGGCGTTTGGCAATGCCGCCTGTGCTGATATTGATAAGGACGATACCCTGGAGATCGTATTTGGTTGTTATCGTAACGACAGTAATATATATGCGCTCAATGCTGAAGATGGCTCATTGCTTTGGCATTACAATACCGGGGGGTGTAATGATGTTGCCCCACTTATCTACGACGTTAATGGCAATAATCAACTTGAGGTGATTGTCCCTTCTTCATGCGTTCCAAAAACTTTCTGTCTTGACGGCACGACCGGTGGTTTGAACTGGTATGTGAATACACGTGGTAGCGATTCTCCGCCTACCCTGGCAGATATGGATAACGATGGCGCTTTGGAGATTTTACATGGTGAATTCGGGGGGTATGTGCTATGTATCAATGCGGATACAGGTAAGGTGGCATGGGAGATCGCTGTTGATCTTAATTCATGGATACAGACCGCTCCTGTAATTGTGGATCTGAATATGGATGGCCAGTTGGATTTTGTGGTAGCCAACTGGAATTTCGATACCTCACATACGGTTTTTGCATACGATGGGGCTACCCAGGGTTTGCTTTGGAAAAATCACCTCCCCAATGATTATATGTATCATGGTGCTTCAGTGGCTGACCTTGACGGTGATAAAAAACCGGAGTTGGTTATCGGCTGTTACGACGGTACAGTATATGTTTTCAACGGAGAAGATGGCTCTTTGGCGTGGCAATACGGTTTTAGTCCTTCATACTATGTTGGTGCACCTACTTCAATAGCTGACTTCAACAATGATGGGTATTATGAGATTATCTTTTTCGATTGGTACAAAGCGGGCATGTTATCGCATGATGGCAACTTACTATGGCAATATGATATTCCATCGTATGGGACAGCTTTCCGTGGAGCTGCTGTTTCGGATATCAACGGTGATGACACCCTTGATGTTGTTTTTGGCACCGACAAAGGCCATCTTATCGCCCTGAATGGCAGTAGCGGTAGTTTAATATGGATTATGGATCTGGCGGCCCATTACGGAGGTGTGTTTGAGATTGACCACGGCCCGATCATCGCTGACTTTGACAATGATGGGATGATGGATGTTTTTGTCGTAGGAGGACATGCGGAATACCCTGATATATGGAATAATTACGGCAGAGCTTACGCTATAGCAGCAGGTGTAGGTACCGGTCCGGAGTGGCCGATGTTTAGAAGGGATATCAGAAGGACAGCCTGTGTGCCGATAGACAGCACAAATTTTGTAAACCCCCATAAACCTGAAAAATCACTTCAACCCTTGATAATGCCAAACCCTGTAACCGGCGATTCACGAATAACTTTTAACAATGGAAAAAGCTTACAGGCAGTATTGAACGTGTTTACTGTAACCGGGAGTTTGGTTGTTACAGAAACAACGTATGACAATATATTTAATGTTGGGTCATACAATCTTGTTCCCGGGGTTTATCATTTTCAGATAAGAACGGAGGAAACATCATTTGCCGGGAAATTTATGGTACGATAACACTAATTGTTTAATTTCCTATATCATATTGAAAACCAATTACTAAACGGGGAAGGTCTTCAAGATGGTCAACATTTTTCAGTGCACTGCTGATCCTGTATCTTCCGTATAATCGAATCTTGTTGACACCAATACCTGCAGAGACCCCGTAGGATATTTTTTCTAAATACTCAGGTCTTTGGTACCAGAGGTAAGTCTGACTTCTATCATTATTATCGAAGATAAGCAGATGCTCCCGGGAAAATCCATAATGGAGATATCCGCCAACATCGAAATAGTTTCCCAAATGGTTGCCTCTTCGTTTAAACGGGTTGATGCGATTGGAGAAATTTAACCCAATCCCTTGCCATCTTAGCCCTTCACGGTCAGTATTTATGGCATATGTATTTAACAACCCTGTATTCTTCAGATAGTAATTTTCGCTAAAATAATAGAGGTCAAAGACCAGGGAATAGTAATGACATATCTTCCTTTTATATCTTAATCCGTATTGAAAGTTCAGCTTATTGAATCCTTCAGTATGCATATAATCATCGCTGCTGTTTGGCATGACCGAAGATATTCCAAGGAGCCCTGAAAAATAGTGGTCTAAATTAGGCCCCCTTTTTTGATTAAAGATATCATTTGTAACTTTTTTAGAGAATATCGTTTGCTGAGCATATAATCCTGGAATTAGGAACAGAGCAAGTATGATATATATGATAAATTGTTTTTTCATTTTTTAAAATTATTAAAAGTTATGGCATTTCAATAGTTAGGGTATAGCCACGATAATGGGCGCATATTTTCTCTTTGGGCAGTACTAAAGGGCTTAGGTCATCACTACTACGAATTTTTTTTAATGCGGAATCAAATACGTCTTTTTCTTTTACTTTGATGATATGATAAGTTTTAATTATCTCGTCTCTATTGCGGATATGCAGGTATAGATAACTATTCATCAGGTCGTTGATTTGTTTTGATGTATCATTCTCCGGAACATACTGATCTCGTATGACAATAGAAAAGTGCCCGTCATTAATTATGATATCGAAAGTAGTATCCGGTGGGTTTACACCTATTTTGGTAAAGTGATCTGCTTGTGGCACACCATATCCATGAGCATAGTCGAAATAGGGGTATAGGTTTCCGGATTTTTCGATCTCTTTAAACAACTGCATATTGGTAAGGTTGGGATTTGTCTGCCATGCACAGGCAGCGAATCCGGCTACCAGCGGGCTTGCAAAAGATGTCCCCTGAGTCACGGAGAGTTTCTTTTTTCCTGCGGCAACTACATGGCCGAATGCAACCACATTTGGTTTAAGCCGTTTGTCGGCTGTTGGCCCATAGGAGCTAAAACTGGTATGAAACCCGGTTTTAGGGTGTATGCCTCCTATTGAGAGCACACTGTCGGCATCTGCCGGTGCTCCTACGATATGCCATACGCCAAATCCTTCATTTCCAGCAGCATTCACCACCAGAAGGCCTTTAGCAGCAGCCATATTTGCTGCACGGGTGACAAAGGTGTGTCTGCCATCCATCTGATAGTTAAAATAACGGTCGGCGGTATATCCCAAGGAGCTGTTGATGATATCTGCCCCACCTTTGTCTGCCCATTCCATCGCTGCCAACCAGTTTTGTTCCTCTTTAAATGGCTCACGGCGGATCTCTGTAATTGCCATCATATATTCTGCTCCGGTAGCGCAACCAATAGGTTGCCCATCAATCATCCCTCCAATACAAGACATCACCATAGTGCCATGTGCAACACCACGGTCTACATTTTCTTTTCCTTTAGTGAAATCGTAAGTGGCAATAATTCGGCCATCATCTCTGATATGAGCAAATGTAGGGTTGTGCTGCCATGACGGGAAACCACCATCAAATATGGCGATCCTTATTCCCTTTCCATCATACCCTTCCTCTTCAAAATAAGCCCTTCCCATGATGGTTGTTTGGGCATCGATAAGCTCTCTTTTATAAGGGGTTAAAGAGGTGTCATACTTTGAGCCTTTAGCTTCAGCAAGCACAAAATCACCATCAGTAAACGAGGGCTCAATACGTCGGACAAAAGGTAATGCTTCGATAGCTGCAATACACTCCCTGGATGCCACAACAGCAACAGCATTAAACCAACGGCTTACATATCCGGTGCTGTCGGCTATGCGCTGTATAATATCGATATAGTTGGAATTTACCGGATAGTCGGTGATGTCGTTTAGTGGTAATCCGTGCTGCAAGCGGCGTTCAATAGCCTTTTGGTCGAAGTACTCGTAAGGGTTAAATTCCACACCTTCTTTATCAGTTAGAAATACCCAGTAATTTTGTGCTTCAGCAAGTGGGCATACTAATACAAGAAGTACTAATGATAATAATAGGTTTATTCTTTTCATGGTTTTTTATTACTGTTGGTTACAAATATATCAAAATGAACGGTTATTTACACAAACTTTTTTACTTTTTGTAAAGTTTTTGAAGCAGTGCACAGGTCATATAACTCGTATAACAGACACTCCATCCCTTAAAGGGAGCATTACCTTTTCCACCCCAGGATCCTCTTTTACCAAAGTATTAAATGTTATGATGCCTTGTGTGTCAGCGTCGTTGTTTGCGGGTTTGGTGAGCACTTTAGAATCCCAAAGGGTGTTATCTGCTATAATAATGCTTCCGGAGGATACTTTTTCTCTCACCATCTTGTAGTAAGCAGGGTAATTTTTTTTGTCAGCATCGATAAAAACCATATTGAATATATTCGGTAATTGAGGAATAATACCGAGAGCATCACCGATATGGAGGTTCACCTTATGGGTTATTTTTGCTTTTTTGCACCATATTTTGATATGCTCTTCCAGTTCAGGATTTGCCTCAATCGTGTGGATCATACCATCATCAGGAAGGTTTTCTGCCAGTGCGATGGTGCCATAGCCGGTAAAAGTACCTATTTCTAAAATAATTTTTGGTTTTACCATACCAACGAGCATGCTCAACAATCTGCCCAATATATGGCCGCTGAGCATCCTGGGATGTATCATGGTAAGGTGTGTCTCACGGTTTAGTGCTTGCAACACGGGTGGTTCATCCGAGCTATGCAAAGCAATATACTCATCAATGTTCATCTCTGACAGATTTATAGGATAACATAGTAAATTGATCCTGAATAAAAATTTCGTTGGCTATCTCCCGGAGCTCATCTGCGGTACATCTCTCTATTTTTTCATAAATTTCGGGCAATGTATCTACAGTATTTCGATACAATAAGCTTTTCCCTGCAGAGAGCATCTCGTTGAGGCTTGATTCAAAAGAGATAGCGATTTGTCCTGTCATCTGCTGTTTGGCTCTTTGCAGTTGGAGGGTGCCCATTTTTTTCTCACGAAGCAGTTTTAGTTCCCGGAAAACAAGGGCTATTGATTTTTCGACCGATATGGTATCAGTGCCAAGGTAGATACTGAAATGACCGGAATCTGAATAAGGCTGATAATTAGATTCAACGTGGTAAGTAAAACCGTATTTTTCTCTTAACAACATGTTTAGTCTGCTGTTCATGCCGGGCCCACCAAGTACATTGGTTAGCAGATAGAGCCC
>JAVVFR010000134.1:0-5293 GCA_032250595.1 Bacteroidales bacterium
CCCACCATGAATATAGATTGGAAAAACGTACCCTTTGGTTATTCAAAAACAGCTTTTAATGTACGCTGTTGGTATAAGAATGGCTCATGGGGCGACATCAACGTCTCTGAATCGGAAGAAGTCTCCATCCACATTGCAGCCACGGCTTTACATTACGGGCAAGAGGCATTTGAAGGGATGAAGGCTTTCACGGGTGCCGATGGCCGTATCCGTATCTTTCGTTGGAACGAGAATGCCAGGCGTATGAGGACCTCTGCGCAAGGGGTTTTAATGGCAGAGGTTCCTGATGAGTTATTTCTGGAAGCCATTACAAAAGTAGTCACTTTAAACAAAGCTTTCGTTCCCCCTTACGGGCATGGCGCATCATTTTACCTTCGCCCTTTGCTTATCGGATCAGGAGCTGAGGTAGGAGTAAAACCTTCTACTGAATATCTCTTTATGGTATTTGGTACTCCGGTAGGCCCTTATTTCAAAGAGGGTTTTAAACCGGTATCGATACAAATTGCAAAAGATTACGACCGTGCTGCTCCCCAGGGGACAGGCAACATCAAGGTTGGCGGGAACTATGCTGCCAGCCTGCGTGCTATGATCAGAGGAAAACAAGAAGGGTTTTCCAGTGTGTTATTCCTGGATGCCAGGGAGAAAAAATACATCGATGAATGTGGTCCTGCGAACTTCTTTGGAGTAAAAAACAACACCTATATCACACCGAAGTCAGACTCAATATTACCATCTATCACCAATAAAAGTCTTATGACCCTGGCAGAAGACATGGGTTTGAAAGTAGAGCGCAGACAAGTACCTGTTGAGGAGCTCAGCACTTTTGAAGAAGTAGGTGCTTGTGGCACTGCTGCTATCATCACCCCGATAGGAAAAATTGTTGACCGGGATACCGGAAAAACATGGGAATACTGCCCCGAAGGACAAGCGGGGCCGGTTACTAAAAAACTTTACGAGACACTGTTGGGTATTCAACAAGGCACCGTTGAAGATAAATTCGGCTGGAACTATCTGGTAGAATAAAAATAACAATACTTAAGAGATAGAGTAGTAACCTGCCCTAATAGTGTTGGTTACTACTTTTCCAACACTATAAACTCTGTACGACGGTTGAGTGCTCTTCCTTCTTCTGTGCTATTGGGTGCAATAGGAAGTATTTCGCCATACCCTTTGTAAACGAGTCTTCTGCTGTCAACACCATTTGTTGTCAGGTGGTCTACTACAGCTTTCGCCCGTCGCTCAGAAAGATCCTGGTTATAAGCTACCGAGCCAATGGAATCGGTATGTCCGGAGATCTCAAGTTTCAGGTCCGGCATCTCTTCCAAAAGTGTTATCAGTCGCTCTAACTCTTTCTTTGACTCACTTTTTATGGTAGCCCGGTTATAATCAAAGAAAATATTTTTCAATACGATACTTTTCCCTATTTCTACCTTTTTCATTAAAATATCCAGGCTAACCTCTTTAAAAGCAGCATTTTTCTCGATATCAAAATTTTCAGAAAAGAAAAGGTAGTCATCGGCAGTAACAGCAATTCCGTAGTTTTTCCCAGCAGGCAGGCTCAGAAGGTACTTGCCGGTTTTACTGTTCGACTCAAAACGGGTAATCAGAGCACCGGTAACATTGTCTGACACTTCAATAACTGCAAAGAGTGGCTCACCGCTCTCCTCGTCGAGCACCCTGCCTTTAAGTAACGTCAGATTCCGTGTCTCAACAGCAATAGCAGGTTCAATAACAATTTCGTCCACCTCCATTTCATCCATTGCCAGTAACTGATCCCGTATATTGGCAATAACCGGTTTTTCTTTTCCCAGGAAAGTGATCTTATAAATATCCAGATCACCCAACCCATCTGGCCTGAATGAGGCATAATAGGCGATGCGGCCTTTGGCTGTGATCGTAAAATAAAGATCATGGTCAGGAGTATTAACGGGATATCCCAGGTTTTCCGGCGTTGACCATACGCCATTTTCAAGCACTGAATAGAAGATGTCGTAGCCTCCCATGGTATTATGCCCTTTTGATGAGAAATAGAGCGTTTTCCCATCAGGATGCATAAACACACCATTTTCATCATAGGGAGTATTAATAGCGCTTCCTATATTCTGGGGTTTCTTCCACCTCCCTTTTTCATCTTTCTCGCTCCAATAAATATCAAGCCCCCCATAACCTCCGGGCCGGTCACTAACAAAATAGATACTGTTTTCATCGGGGGAGAAAGCAGCGGCACACTCTTTCGAATTTGTATTGATATTTTTAGAGAGCTTTTCCGGTTTCGACCATTCATGACCTTTCAGCTTACAGAAAAAAAGATCCCCCCCATCGTCGCCTTTATAGATAAACAGTTGTTGTCCGTCAACAGAGAGCCCAACCACAGCATCGTGTTTCTCGGTATTTATCGGTTTGCCGGGATTCTTTGCTGTTGACCATTGCCCATCTTTCAATCTTTCCACAAAATAGATATCCTCATAATATGCTTCATCTGCCGCGATCTCCCCACCGGTAGCAGAAGGCCTTCGTGAGGTAAAAAATATTACCGACTCATCAGCATTGACCACAGGGCTATAATCGGGGTATTCATTATTTACGCTACTGCCAAGATTGTCGATAAAACATCGCAACGGCTCACTAATAAGTGCGATCCCATTTTCAGCCTCTTCAATAGATTTTTTTATCTTCCCTTCCATATCCTTCAACGCTTTTTTATCCAAACGTTTTAGATAACCATTGTAGTGGGTTATGGCATCATCAAACCGGTAATTCAGATGCAGCGTGCGTGCAAGCAAAAACTCCAGGTCATCAGCAACAGCCGGGTCAAGCTCCCAGGCACGATGCAGGTATTGCAACGAGGAGGTTTTATCGAGACTGTTGAGATAACAGTTCCCAATCAAATAATTCAAAAGGGCGTTATCAGGATTAAAATCATGAGCCAGTTGAAAATAGTAAATCGCTTCAATAAGCTTATGCTTGCCGGTATTCATAAGCTTCTCCCCTTTTTTAATGTTATTTTTAGCCTCTTTAAGGCCGGCTTTATCATCAGGGAAGTTGTCTTTATCAAAATCTATATTCTGCGAAAACCCTAAGGTGCAACACATAATAAATACTATACTCACAGAAACTCTTTTTATCATAGCAATAATAGTTTTTCAAATGAAGAAATCGATCTCTTTTTATGCATAACAAGTACTACAATCATACTACAACAAGCTTTTATGGTGATATATCCATTACCGGTCATCACAAACATAGTCAAAGTAAGCACCTGCACTTTTCACACCATATGTCAATGCCATATTCCAATCGCTGCATGCTCCTTTTTCGTCTCTAAGCATCTCTTTGGTATTGCCTCTGTTGAAATAGGCAAATCCATAATCACTCTTCAGGCGTATCGCTTCATCGAAATCCTGGAGTGCTTTGCTATACTCTTCTTTCTGGTACCAGGCGCACCCCCGGGTGTTATAGGCATAGGGGTAATCCGGATTAATGTTTAACAACACATTGCAATAGTAATGAACGGTATCGTAATTATGAATATCAAGATGCATAACTGCCATGGCATGCAGTGCAGTGATATCATCGGGTTTAAGATTGATAGCTTTACGCACCGAAGCTATAGCTTCAGCAAAATCACCTGCCGCGCGATGCAGGCTGCCAATATTTCTCCATGCAATATACATTTCCGGCGCTAAGGTAATTGCCTTTTGATAATCAGACAGGGCAGCATTGGTATCTCCCGTAATCCGGTAGATACTGCCTCTGTCGTGAAAAGCCATAGCATTCAAAGGATCCGCATGGATTGCCTTGGAGTAAGATGTAAGTGCCTGATCATATTTCTGTTGCTTAAAACAGATCATCCCATGATAAAAAGCAGCATTGCTGTGATATTGATCCAGCTTAACGGCCTCTGCAAAATCATGGCGGGCTCTTGCCGTATCGTTATTATTATAATAGAGCATACCCCGGCTGAAGTATTTTACTGCATCAGGCTTTAAAGCAATAGCCCTTGAATAATCATCCAGTGCTTCATCGTATTTTCCCAGTGCGTTATAGGCAATAGCACGGTTGAATATAGCATCAGAAAAGCCGGGTAATAAAGCAGTAGCCTCGTTAAATGAGCTTACAGCCCTGTTGTAATCTTTTGCTTTGATTGATTTTACCCCTTCGTTATACTTCGATTCAGCAAGCTCCTTCTCAAAAGCCTGTAAAGCTTTTAAAGAATCAACAACAAAATCAACATCATTTCCATCAGTAACGGTTTTTGTTGTGTCAACCTGTGCCAGCAATAAATTAAAGGGAGAAAAAACAAAAAAGAGCAAAAAGATCATAATAGATGTTATAATTAATCTTCTCATAATCAGTATTGTTTTTTTTATTATACAATAATACTATATTTTACACAAAACTCCTACATTTTTTTATACTTCTCTTCATTTCAGTGGGTTACAAGACAAAACAGTGGAGCAAGGTATTTTAGACAAAAAAACTAACAATAACCACTACCGCGTACACAATGGCAGCTACCCCGTTGGTAACAAAAAAAGCAAGATTGACTTTCGAAATATCTTTAACACTGATAATAAGATGCTGATAACCCAACAGCAAAGAGAACAAGCAAGCCCCAACATAATACAACCAATGTGTATCGAGCCAGCGGCCTGTAAGAAAGAGCAGAACAACTGTTAGTATATGCAACACAGAGGAGATTGTTAATGCGCGCTTTCTTCCGAATTTAGCCGGGACAGAATGAAGCCGGTTAGCTTTATCGAAATATTCATCCTGCAGCGAATAGATGATATCGAATCCGGCAACCCAAAAGAGCACAGCAAATGAGAGCAGTATTGGAGCAACACTAAAATATGCGGTAACTGCGATATAAGCCCCAATAGGAGCCAAAGCAAGGCCCAGCCCCAGGATAAGGTGGCAGATAAAAGTAAATCTTTTGGAATAGCTATATCCAAGAATCACCATGAGTGCCACAGGACTCAGATAGAAACAGAGCGGATTGATAAACCAGGTGGTGGTAATAAATAAAATACTGTTTAACACAGAAAAAATAAGTGCCGACCGGGGCATAATAACTCCTCTTGGCAGTTCCCGGATACGCGTACGTTCATTAGACGCATCCATGAATCTGTCGACATACCGATTAAACGACATTGCTGCATTCCTGGCAAAAACAACACTTAAAACCACCAACAACAACAAACGCAAGCTCAGTGTTGCGTCCGACTGCTGTGTTGCCATAAAAAAACCTACAAAAACAAAAGGCAACGAAAACAAGGTATGGCTAAACTTC
>JAVVFR010000135.1:0-5290 GCA_032250595.1 Bacteroidales bacterium
CTTCAACCATCGACAGTCTGGCCAATATTTTCTCTTTCTATCTGAAAGACGAGCTGCTGACAGGTGTTGTCGAGCCGTTTGACGATATCCCCGGTAGTAATTTCTATCTAATGGCCCCTTGCGATGACCCGAAAAGTTTTTACCGTACATTGCAACCTTTTATTTTGACTGACGATACTTTGGCTTATCAATCGGTGGTAGTCCGGCAGTTTAAAAGCAGATATCTTGTGCCGGCAATGTTTGGAAGCAGGTTTCATGCTTTTGAGAATGCCTGGTTCGCCTTTGTCGGGGATTTTTTGCTCGTAACCAATAACAAGTCTACTATGCTGTCGGTTTTGAATAATATTGTAATGGGGAACAACTTGTCATCCAATCCTGATTGCCGTGCCCTCTTAACAGATATCCCTAATGAGAATCATCTTTCATACTATATTGATTTTCAGCAGAGTTTCCACTGGCTAAAGTCAACTATCGATAGCACTATGCACAAGCGGTTCGAAAAAGCGTATATGCTCCTTCCTGCCAAAGCACTTGTTGCCTTCTCTGTAGAAAAGGATATCTTAATAACTGATATTGTTCTCTATATGCCTCAGGATGATATTGTCGAGTCAAAAAAGATAGAGGTGTTGCTCCCGGACGAATTGATTCTTGCCCCTGTAATTATTGATGACCATAGAACGAATGGGAAGAAGATTTTAGTTTTCTGTAAAAACAAAACGGTAAGCCTGATAGATGTATCGGGACATATTGAGTGGCAAATGAGTGTGGAGGAGCTGCCTCTATCCGATATCTTCAGGGTTAATCTCTTTAGGAACAACAAATACCAATATCTGTTTTTGGGGGAGAGAAAAGTGCATATCATAGCACTCGATGGCACCTATGTGAACGGGTTTCCTGCCGGACTGCCGGCTCATAATAAGGGATCCGGAGCGCTCTTCGACTATGAAGGCAATGGGAATTACAGGATTATTTATGGGTCATCTGATAAGGTGCTGCATAATGTTTCGGTCAACGGAGAGCCGGTGGCAGGGTGGGTAAAACCAGTAATGTATGAAGTGCTGGTATCACCTCCTAAGCACTTGGTGTTGAATAACAAAGATTATATTGTTGTCGTAGATATTGCACAGACACCCTATTTTTTTGATAGGCGTGGGTTGGTGAGGATAAATGCTATTGAACCCGTCGCTGTCGGTCGAGGGAGTGAGATAACTATCATGAAGAACGAGGTGTTTGATGGTTTTGTGTTTCTAGACCCGGCAGGAAGACTCACTATGATAAACGAAGCAGGGGTTACTGAAAAACATGAAGTGCTGAAATTTAATAGCAGTGCTGTAATGAAGGTTTTTGAGTATAACAGTAAGAAGGAGTTGATATTTCTGAGCAAAGGGGAGATGAAGGTGTATGATGAAAGTCTCAAACTGAAAGTCGTTCATGCCAATTTACCTACGGCTGTTAAAAATACCAATATGGTTATATCCCCCGACGGGAGATATCTTGTGTTTGGTGCAGATGCGACAAATAATCAACCCTTTGTGGTGCTTGATAACGGACAAACCTTTATCCATAGCCAATACAGTAGTGAGAAGATTACTTTTGGCTGGCTGACGCGTTCCGGTAATCCCGGTGTTATCTTTGCCAAAGGAAACATATTGAAGATAATACCGCTTATTGAATAGCTTTTGTTGAGAAAATATACAATAGGTGGCGTTTATTTTGCATAAATCTGCGTATATTTGAAGTTTACTAACCAAAATATTTATTAAATCGCATGATAAATATAGTGACCATTAAATTTTTATTACTATGAAAAGATCTATCTATCACGTGAGGCCAACCTTTACTCTCAATCGCTGGATTTTAGTTGTGCTGATTCTTACAGGCCTTAATGCATGTGTTAAAGAGTATGACTTCGAGAATTCCGAGCCTCCTGAGTGGAATCCTAATGTAGCTGCACCCATAGGCGTGGCTAAACTCTCGTTTAATGACATTCTTGATGAGTTCGACAGCCTGAGTTTTATTACCATTGATGAGGATAATTTTATTACGGTTTTTTATCGCAGCACGGTCTATTCTGAGTATGCCGAAAGCCGGATATTACTGGATGATCAGAGTGTGGATACCGCTATGATACTGTTGCACCCGGCGGCACTACCTGTTGGCGACAGTATCATTCAATATTTCTCTTTTCGGCAACAGTTTATCAGTACAAACAATGATGAACTCGACAGCGCAAGACTTAAGGGGGGTGACTTCAATATGACTATCAATACCGACCTGGACCATGATGTCAGAGTAATCCTTCGTTCCTCACGCATAACGAAAAACAAAGTTCAATTCAAAAAATCAATCTTTATCCCTGCATCCACTTTCTCTCAGACAGTGAATATTGATATGAGCGGATATGATATCTATTTCTACCATGAATCTGTGCAAAAAAATCTTATTCCATTTGATGTGGATATCATATTTTTCGGTGATGCAAATCCCAATGTTGGGCCCTATAACCTCTCTATTGACATTGATGAGACAGATATGTTCTACTCCAAACTTTTTGGCAGCTTCAACACCCGCACCCTCTCATTGCTTGCTGATACGATAAAGATACCACTCTTTAAAAATAGTACCGATGGCACTATATATCTCAATGACCCACGGCTCAATATATACATTTCCAACTCTTTTGGTATTCCTGTATCACTCTTTTTCGATCCTCTCAGTGCCCATTCATCGGAAAATGCACCTTATGATGTGATGATCCATGGGCCGGGGCTCCCCAATCCGTTGTCGATAAGCGCCCCTAACTATAGTCAGGTAGGACAGACGCTGGAGACCAATGTTTTGCTTTATAAGACCAACTCCACGATCGACGATGCTATAAATATATTGCCTGAGGAAATCCGTTACGGTGTTGAAGGCACGTTGAACCCCGGTGGTACCACACCCCAGAATTTTGTCCTTGATACCAGTCGTTTCAAGGTAGAGGTTGAAGTTGAAATGCCACTGGAGCTTTACGCCAATAATTTTACTATTAATGACACCCTCGACTTTGAAGTAGATACTGAAGATATAGACATGGTAGAGTGGTTTATTTTTAAGATCGATGCTGAAAGCACGTTGCCTGTCGCTGCTGAGGTGCAGGCTTACTTTGTCGATTCGAATAATGTTGTTCTTGACTCACTTTTTCAAGGGATTACTGAAATTGTCCCTGCAGCAACACCGGGGCCTCCACCTATGTATAAGGCAGTAGACCCAACCTACCGCACCATCTCTGTCACTAAAAATGCCAGTGAGATAAACAAAATTGGCGATACCAGAAAAGTTATCCTCTCTGCAAGGTTGAATACCGCCGGTGGAGGAAATCAAATAGTGCGTTTCTATTCAGATAACTATTTGCAAATGAAGTTTAGAGTGCAGGTTAAACTTAATGTCAAACCGTAAATTGCCGGTTTGAAAATGATGTATTATAGGAAGTACAAAAATATAGGATCATGAAAAAACAATTTATAATATTGATATTAATCTTCGCCGGTGCTTTAAGTGGGTTTTCTCAAACCGGACAGACCATGTATAATATGCCAGCCATTCCTCAGGTAACATATTCTAATCCTGCTTTTCGTCCGGAAGCCAAAGGGTTTTTCGGGATGCCGGGAATCTCTTTTGTCGGAATCGATATCGGGCATACCGGGTTCGCTATGAATGATGTTATCAAACAGATGGATACCAGCTTTACCATTGATGTCGATAATACATTGCAGAAACTCGGGAATACCAACTTTCTCTATTTCGAAGAGACCTATGAGCCTATAGCCTTTGGTTTTAGAATAGCCAAAGAGAAAGGATACCTGACGTTTCATATCGCACAAAAGTCATATATGCAGTTCGTTTATCCTAAATCATTGATACAATTCCCTGTTTTGGGCAATGGCGATCCGGAGTATCTCGGAAAAACAGCCGACTTCAGCGATTTGGGTGTTAATGCCTCTGCCTATGCTGAAGTGGCGATTGGATATCAACATAGTATCCTGGAGAACCTCTCTGTTGGTGGCCGCGTAAAAATGCTGGGAGGAGTGTTTAATGTTTATACCGATAATAAAGCACTCTCTTTGACTACCAATGAAGAAGACTTTGCTTTGACAGCCAATGCCGATGTCACCGTTAATTACTCGTCTCCGGTAGAGCTCTTTGATGACAGCCTGGCAGAAGAACAAAATTTTTCTCCTTCCGATATCCCTGGTTATATCAAGAAGAATATGGGTGTTGCTTTTGATTTCGGTGTGACCTATGAATTTCAGGAGACTTTTCTTTTTTCTGCCTCAGTGATAGACCTAGGTTATATCAACTGGAAAGCAAAGCCCAATAACTACGCTACAAAAGGTTCTTTTACTTTTACCGGTTTTAACCTGAATGATATGATTATAGATACCCTGGAGTTTGATGATATTGTTGATAATATGCTGGATTCTATCGAAGATATTTTTGATATCCAGGAGAGTAACAACGCCTATAAACAGATGTTAAACCCAAAAATTTATATCGGTGCAGGTATGCACATTTCAAAAAATACTTTTGCGGGGTTGTTGCTGCGCAGCGAGATGTACAGAGGAAAATACTTCCCGTCGGCAACCCTTTCTGTGAATCAGCGTTTTGGTAGGTGGCTCAGTCTCTCAGCATCCTATTCTGCATACCGAAACAGTTATTTTAATATAGGGGGTGGCTTTGCGCTTAAATTAGGGCCTTATCAACTATATCTTATTGCTGATAATATTTATGGTGCTTTCAAGCCTGATTTTGCCCGTAATCTTAATTTTCAGTTTGGCATGAACTGGCTGATCGGACATAAGCCCGATAAAAATGAAGCATCACTGGATGCAGAATAAAAAGAATGTTTGATCAATCTTTGGGTTTTCGCTTTTGTAACCACACCTGATCGCCCGGTTTTGGCTCACTGCCTGCAGGCAGATGGTTCTTCTTGTATAGTTGTTTTAGTTTTACAGCATATTGTTGGCTGATAGATCGCATCGTATCACCCTCTTTTACAACATGATAAGGCACTGATGCCTTACGTCGTTTTGGTTGGATATATAAGGTGTCTCCTCTACCGGGAGTGGTATTTTTATCGAGGTCGTTATAAGCCCTCAGCAGCCACGGCCTGATGTCGAGGCCATCAGCAATGTCCTTTAGCTCTTCACCCGCTTCAACTACTACATACTTTACTTTGTTGTTTGTGTATACTGAGCGGCTGGAGACAATCAACGGGAAGGCTTCGTCATCATCGGGATCTTGCATACCG
>JAVVFR010000136.1:0-5268 GCA_032250595.1 Bacteroidales bacterium
AGTTGTTGACAACCCGTGGCATCTCTCCTTTGATCGACTCTGATGATAGTATTATTGATGTGTTAAAAGAGGTGTCATTACACTTTCACCTGCCGAATGACACGTTGAAAATCTATTTTTTTGGTACCGGGTGTTTCAATGTTTTCGGAGAAAAGCGTATCAATAAATTATTGAAACATACCTTCTCCTCCGCTGATATTGTTGTTTCAGATGATCTGTCAGGTGCTGCGAAAGCCGCTTGTGGCAACGATTCGGGATTGGTTTCCGTTTTAGGGACCGGTGCGAACTGTGGTTTCTTTGATGGCAATATTATCAGCTATCGGCATCATTCGGCGGGTTATCTGCTTGGTGATGAAGGTAGCGGGTTTTATATTGCCCAAAAGCTGCTTAATCTTCTGCTGTATAACCGTTTACCTGATGAGTTAAAAGAAATCTTTTATGCTGATCATAAGCTGTCTTCTTCTTCACTTATTCATAAAATCTATAGTAGCGAAGCACCACATAGAGCGGTGGCAGCTTTTCTTCCTTGGTTTGCTCAGCATAAAGATATTCCTGAAGTGAACGAGGTGGTAAAAAGTGCTTTTGATGATTTTATTGATGGTATCTTTTTGCCGGTTTTTGAACAAAATTATACTGAGACCAATATCATTACAGGTGGTGTGGCATATAATTTCAGCGAAACGCTTATCTACTGTTTCTCAGCGCATCATCTGCCACTGCCACAATTTCTTAAGAGTACAGTAATACAATTAAACGATAGGTTGTAGAAGCAACACAGGCCGTCAAAAATATATTACAGCCTGTGTTATTCAAAAGAAATCAATATTCTATTGAATAATGATCTTTGATGTAATATTTTTCTCACCACTGGTTATGTTGAGGGTATAATTGCCTTTTGCCAGGGTGCCGGTCTCTATTTTACAGGTAGTGCCCCTGATAAATTTCATCTGATCTTGCAAAACGAGTTGTCCGGTTTCATTATACATTGTCAGTGAAATATTGGCTTCCTTAGTCCCGGTATAATCAATATAGAAGAATGATTCGGCCGGATTCGGATAAATAGTGATACCGTCCAACTGTTCGGGATTATCAATGGAGAGTGCTGTGATATAGATAATGGCTGATGCTGTATCTTCACAATTTGCATTCGATGCTGATAACACTACGTGATAGGTGCCGTTAGCACTATAGGTGTGTGATGGGTTTTGGACGGCACTTGTATTGCCATCACCAAAATCCCAGTGGTATGTGGTAGAATAGTGTGAAGTATCTGTGAATAGAATTACCGGGTCGTTGTTGGTATATTCAAAACCGGCTTCTACATCATCATAAATGATAGCCTGTACAGGTGTTCTTGGGCTGATACAGTCGAGGCCTTTCATTTCCCAGTCGTAGAAATAGTAATAGTACCCTGTTGGGTTACTCGATGCGCTGCTGTTGGTTATGGTTGCAAAGTTTCCAACTGTATAAGGATAATTGGTACCGTTGTTATTTCTATAGAGATCCGGCGATAGGGGGCCAACCAAACGAAGATTGTTGGCCACAGGGACATCCCAGTTCAGGGTAACCCTGCTTTGTCCTGGGGGCAATGAAACAGTTTTACTCTTTAGCACAGCGCCGGTTGCGTCATGCAGTTGAATAGTGCGGTTTCCGCTCGAGCCTGCATACACCAGCACAGAAACAAGGTATGCCTCTTGATGACAGTTAAACTCAAGATAGTGGGTAGCAGATGCAGTGAAATAGCTGCCTCCTCCACTGTTGTCTGGCTTCGCTCCATAAACAGAAAGGGCAGGTACCACATCTTCACAATAAAATGTGGTGGTGGTCGACAGCGGTGGTGTTGTTAATACACTTCCTATTGCTACAGGGCTGGCAGAGCTGGGACTGCTATACCAATAGATGTCTCCATTGCCTGAGGCAGTAAGTACAACAGCTCCTTCTCCACAACGTCCTGCATCGGTGGCATTGGGCGCATTTGGCCTGTTGATGGTTACGTAATTTGTCTTCTGTAAAGAATCGGACCCGAAACTATTTGTTACTAACAGTGTAACAGTGTAAGTGCCATTGGCAGCATAAGTATGTACAGGATGTTGCACCGTGCTGCTGTTGCCATCACCAAAATCCCAGTGCCATGCATTGGGTACGTTCAATGAGTGGTCATGGAAGGATATCTCTCCTGTACAGCTTATCGTGTCGTTGGTGATGAAATTAGCTACAGGAGGCTGATTTGGGTAATAACAATTAAATTGAAGCTCAAACCCGCTCGCTGTAACATATCCGTCACTGGTATGATGCAGGGTTATTGATCCTGTGGTTGAGTTAATAATCCCTCCTCCCGGTAATGAACTTCCATCATACTGTCCAATAAGTGGAGAAGCTGTTGACGGACCATCATAAATATAGAGGTAGTCATATCCGGCCTCATAGTTAAACGAAGAGAAGGTCAATGATATAGAGCTGGCTCCTGGAGGTTCAATGGTGGTTGTTGCTGATGAGTTGTTCGGATAGTCGCCCAATGGGCCACCATTATCATACAATTTACCGTTACAGATATCGATTATCTGGTTGCCGGATGAGGGCATAATAAATTCACAGTACTGAGAGACAGAGAATTCCATAGAGAAAGTATCTGGTGGAGAAGTGCTGGTTGACACTACCAACTGTACGGTTTTACTGCCGGGTGTAGTATATAAAACAGTTTTATCGCCTGCAGTGGTATCTGTTGCGGGGATAGCTCCGGCACCAAAGTACCATAAATAGGAACTGATATTGCCAAATGATTTGTCGATAAAGGTAACGCTGTCTTGCAGACAGAAATGTCCGGGAGCAAGAGCAAATTTTGCTTTTGGACAGCCTCCATCAATATACACCGGTGCAGTATACGGTGCATGATCTCTTTTTGATATGGTAAGTACTGCTGAAGCTCCGGCAAAAGGGGTAAAGGTGATAACACCAAAACCATTAATAAGTGTTGTTTTACCAACTAATTCACCATCCACTACAAGGGTTGCCAGGCCATCCAGACATGATGATGTGAAAATAGTGAGCATGGTGTCTTGTAAACACATAATTGTATCCTGATGGGCCGCTGTGATAGCCGTAGGGAATTCTGTCCAGATGCGCATAGCAGGATCACCATAATAGTGTAATAGTTCATGTGTATATTGGTGATTGCCCCAAGTCTCTATCATTCTTATAAGACCTTGATTTGCAGTATATCCCATATGTACAATATCGTTATGTGGTACAACGGTAGGATTAGAAACACCGCCACTGCCCGTAAAGTTGGGTACATATCCGGGATTCGACCAGATAGCATCGACAATTCCGATGGATAATCCGTCATTATATCCGGATAAACTCACTTCAGCATGAGCAAAAACACCTACAGCTCCTTTGTCATTCAAACGAAGAAATTTTTCAGCAAAACACTCAGGCTCTAAAAATTTACCCGTTAAACAATTGATGCTAAAAACAACTGGCATCTTATTACCATTGGAAAGGCTGTTCAGGTGAGTTGAAGTGAAGTAGGGATCTCCCCAGCCGTCTTCAAATCCATGGTCACGATGAAAAACATAGAAGCTTCCTGCATTGATGTGGTTGATAATATCGGTAGCATTTCCATTCCAGGGAAATCCGGGTTTTAAAAGGTATGACGGCAAAGGTTCTCCATTTGAATAGTAGCCGTTGTTCCAATATGTTGGATTAACCGTTGAGCCGGTATAATATACCCGGTTTACAGTATATCCCAGGGTGTCGTTGATGTAATCGCGAATATTTTCACTGGTCTGGGCAAACCTTCTTTCTGCATAACCATTTCCGGCATGCTGGAAATAGGCTGCATTAAGTCCGGTCTGATAAAAAGAGCTGTCCTGAACAGGAGATCTCTCATAGGAGATGATCTTGTTTACTACATTCACTGCTTCAGTGGCATTGCTAACAGATATGCGGCCTTTGGCCATGTCAGGATAATAGTCGTTTGATCCGTTCATACAAACATAATACAGATCACTGGCAAAAGTACCATAAGAACCCGAGAGAAGTTGTCCGGGTACTTTGTCGTGATCACCGATAAGCACTAAGTAGTCGGGCTTAGGACTCCAGTTTTGATAGCGCTGATGGACTTCATTTGCTATTTGTGAACTTGTCCATGATGACGATGATACTATCTCTGTCTTATATCCTAACTGGGATTTCCAGGCGGCAAGAGAATCAGCTGCTGCAAGATAGTCGGTATGCGTAATAATGATATAATCTGCCCTGTTTGATGACGAGCTTGATACAACGCCTTCTGCAGCGTACTGTTGTTGAAGAATGTCGGTATATATTGCTGCGTTATTTAAAAAGTAGTTTGGAAGCATGCTGAGGTAGAAGTCAGTGTGTTGAGAAGCATCAACGAACTTGTCTCCTCCCGTGAAAGATATTGTATAGGTTATACTGGATATAACCCTTATCTTTTTGAGTTTAGGATTTACCATCACCGGCCTTATCTCAATAAGTGCAGCGGTAGCTTCTCTGATCTGTTGGGTAAGTGTCAGCTCAACCCACGAAGAAGGGTGCCAGGTATTTTTATCATAGAAATCCCTGTCGATAACAAATTCAGGTTCATCAGCACCATAAGTGTCGGTAGCAGGTTCCAAAGCAGGGTATACATTATAATCGTCATACTCCTTGTATTGTATCTTTTCAATATTTATCTCAGCAACAGCACCAACAGGAAGTGCTACGATATCGGTATGCAATGGCAGTGCCGGCCTACCTACCTCTTTGGTATGTGTAAAATCCTTGATGTTGAGTTGTTGAAAAACTTCATTGTCAACAATGGTTTCTATACTGTTGAAGGAAGAGAACGTATAGGTGATGGTTATGCCATGTAAACCACGGTCATCAACACTCCTCACAGGTTCCTGAAGAGCAGGTGAGTTTTCTCTTGCGTTTAGAGCAATGGTTTGCGAAAAGAGGGGCATGCTTAACCATGTGATAATAATGAATGGTAATAGAATTTTTTTCATGTCCAGATAATTGTGATTATAATTTTCTTAATTATGAGATGTCTTTATTGTAAAAGCGAAACTTTTGCCTGGTGGCTGAATGCTTTATTACGTATAATAATTGTGTATAAACCACTGCTGTTTCCGGCAAGGTTTAATTCAAAACTATTGTTATCAATATTCATAAATTGATAGTATATTATTCTGCCTGTAAGGTCAACCACTGTAATATCTGCCGGTCTTATCAGGGTGGCAGTGTTATGTTTTACAGTGACAG
>JAVVFR010000137.1:0-5254 GCA_032250595.1 Bacteroidales bacterium
TGGGTGGTGGCACTTCAGAAATTGCAGTTATTGCTCTTGGAGGTATCGTGAATAATAAGTCGATACGTATTGCCGGTGATGATTTTAATTTGGATATTGTTGAGTATATGCGTAAGCAACATAATATTAATATTGGTGAACGTACTGCTGAACGTATCAAAATAGAAGTAGGTGCAGCATTGACGGAAATAGAGAATCCTCCCCCCGATTTTGCTGTCCATGGCAGAGATATGCTAACCGGTATCCCTAAAGAGATTATGGTAAACTATTCAGAAATTGCTCAGTGTCTTGATAAGTCATTGTCAAAGATAGAAGCTGCTGTGCTGTCAGCCCTGGAAATGACACCGCCGGAACTGTCGGCAGATATTTTTCGGACAGGAATCTATCTGGCCGGAGGAGGTTCTCTGCTGCGTGGTTTCGATAAACGGCTTCATCTTAAGACAAAACTCCCTATCCATGTCGCCGAAGACCCATTGAGAGCCGTGGCCAGAGGTACAGGCATTGCCCTCAAAAACTTCCATAACTTTAGCTTCCTGATCCAGTAACCTTGCCATTCATTAATCAATAGCTAAATACAATGCAAAGGCTTATTGCTTTCCTGCTTAAAAAACATCACCTGTTTATTTTTTTATTGCTCGAAAGTTTGGCCATTGGATTGTTACTCCATAACAACAGCTATCACCGATCCGTTACTATTAATGCTGTAAACGATTTCTCCGGTGCGGTGTATGAAAAATGGTCAAATGTTACCAGGTATTTTAATCTGACAGAAGTTAACAGAAGTCTTGCAAAAGAGAATGCGCTGTTGCGTGAAAATAATATGAGTGCCTTTATGGCTATTGACAAGAATATTTTTACCTGGCATGATACGCTGTATAAGCAACATTTTCAATATGTTGTGGCAAAAGTAGTACATGCTACCGTTAACAATAAGAGAAACATTATCATAGTCAATAAAGGAGAAAATCAAGGCATTGAACCCGATATGGGAGTTATTTCATCAGATGGTGTTACCGGTATTGTTATGAAAACTTCAGCTAATTACGCGCTTATCCTCCCTGTTGTCAATATTGGTTCAAATATCGCTGCAAAATTAAAAAACAATGAACAACGCGGTGTGGTAATATGGAATGGTAAGCGTTATCAAACCGGAACGCTACAAGGGATACCGGCACATGTGAAATGCAGTATTGGCGATACTATTATTACCAGCGGTAACTCTATGATTTTTCCTGAAGGAATACCCGTTGGAACTGTTGAAAGCTATACTATCGATAAAAGGAATTTCTTCTATAATATCAACATTAGGTTTTTTGTTGACTTCAATGCTTTAAGCTATGTTTATATCATTCGTAATCATTTAAAAGAGGAGCCTCTTGCCCTTATGAAAAATTATCAGGATGAATCACGCACTAACTAATATAATACGCTTTTTTGCTCTTGTTACAGTTCAGATTTTGGTACTCAACAAAATTCAAATTAGTGGCTATATTAATCCATATATATACATCCTGTTTATCCTTCTGCTACCTATAAAGACTCCCAAATGGCTGTTGCTTGTATTGGGTTTTGTATTGGGTTTTACCATCGACCTGTTTACCGGGATAATGGGGCTACATACCTTCGCAACACTGCTTATAGCTTTTTTCAGGCCGGTAATATTAAATATAGTCCTTAGTGATGATGATAAAGAGGCTGCACTAGAACCCGGGCTTATAAACTATGGTGTTATAAAGTTTATCTATTTTGCGGGTTTATTAACATTCATGCATCACCTCTTTCTCTTTTTCCTGGAAGTGTATGCGCTGGGTGAATTTTTTGATACCTTGCTTCGCTCGGTTATAAACACTATAGTATCTATAATATGTATGATTTTGACTTTAATGTTGTTCAGTAAAAAAAGAGATGACAGAACGATATAAGATACCAATAGAGATAATGGCGCCTGTCGGAAGCTATGAATCACTCACTGCTGCTATCCAGGGAGGTGCCGATTCGGTATATTTTGGCGTGGGCCGTTTGAATATGCGCTCCCGGTCATCGCAAAATTTTTCTATGGAAGACCTGAAAGAGATCGTGCGTATCTGTGAAGAAAACCATGTAAAATCTTACGTAACCCTTAATACTATTGTGTATGATGATGAGCTGGAAGAGATGCGCAGCATAGTTGACGCAGTGAGAGGAAACAGTGTAACGGCAATTATCGCTTCCGATATGTCGGTAATCAACTATGCTCTTGAACAGGGAGTAGAGGTGCATCTGTCGACACAGACCAACATCACCAATATCGAAGCTGTTCGTTACTATGCAAGGTTTGCCGATGTTATCGTTACTGCCAGGGAGTTGTCACTAGATCAGGTATCGGTTATTACACAAAAGATAAAAGAAGAGAGGATAACCGGCCCGTCGGGTGCGCTACTGCGTATTGAGGTGTTTGCCCATGGTGCATTATGTATGGCTATCTCCGGGAAGTGCTATCTTAGCCTTGATAATGAGAACCATTCAGGTAACAGAGGAGCGTGTTATCAACTGTGTCGCAGGCCTTATAAAGTAACTGATCTGGACGGGAAAAATGAATTGGTCATTGATAATGAATATATTATGTCGCCGAAAGACCTTTGTACTATCGAATTTCTTGATAAAATCGTGGATTCGGGTGTGCAGGTCCTGAAGATAGAGGGTCGTGGCCGCTCAGCCGATTATGTGAAGACCGTTACAAGGTGTTATAAAGAAGCATCGATTGCCTTATCCGACGGTACCTATACACAGGAGCGTATAAACCATTGGCTTTCATCCTTAAGGAAAGTGTATAACAGGGGTTTTTGGTCAGGGTATTATCTGGGAAAGAAGATGGGAGAATGGACAAAAAAGTATGGGAATCTGGCTACCCATAAGAAAATATATGTAGGTAAGATCACCAACTATTTTACCCGGTTAAAGATAGCGGAGGTAAAGCTTGAGACGATGGCGTTGAGTGTAGGGGATGAGATACGTATTATCGGCCCTACGACCGGTGTTTATGAAGGTGTGGCAGAGGAGATACGGGTAGATTATGAAACCGTATCACAGGCAGAAAAAGGGGTTACCTGTTCAATCCCTGTGGATACTTTTTTACGTCGGTCGGATAAGTTGTATAAAGTAGTGCCTTCCGATAGTGTTACCGACGATGGTCAGCAGTGGTAAGCATCAACAACAGTTTCTCCAGCACTTCTTCCGGTGTGATGGAACGGATACATTCACACACATCCGATTTTCTGCAGTTGTTACATGTAATGGGTTTAACGAGATACCCGGCGTTCTTCCCAACAGGTTGCCAACGGCCGGGATGGATAGGGCGCATCGGCGGAAAAAGTCCTAAGGCGGCTCTCCCTGCCGCAGCAGCGATATGTAGCGGGCCGGTGCTGCATGCTACCAAGGCATCAGCGTGGGAAATAAGAGAACAAAGCTCCTGTAAGGTGAGCCTGCCGGTAGTGTCAATTACTTTTTCTGAATAAGGTTCTGTTAGCAAAGGCCTTAGTGTCTCCCCCTCATCTGCACTGCCGGTGATAACAATATTGTATGTCTCTTCTGGTAAAATATGGATGAATTTAGCCCAATTATCAAGGCCCCAGTCTCTCGATGATCCTTTGGAGAGCGGATGAATGACCAGTGTGGGTTTATGAGGATCGATGCCTAATCTGTGGAGCGGCAAGGGGTACCCTGAAAAATCAAGACCATACATGCCTGCTATCTCAGGAAGGAAAGGGGTTGTATAGATACCTAAAGGTTGTAGCAGTTTGAAATTTAACTGGCTTTCATGAAGGCCACTCTGTTTCCGTGAGAAATGGACCAGGGTGTTGCAGGTGGTATGATGAAACCAACGATGTGAAGTGCCAATACGTTGGGCAATCCCTGCCCGTCTGGCTGCTCTGGCAATAGCTCTATTGGGGAAGACATGAATGATACTGTCAGCTGCTGTATTTTTGATAGTATCAACGATCTCTGCGCTCCCTCCCTTAGAGAGCTCATCCCAGTCGATGAACCTGTCGATATTTTTACACGCCTCTATGATGGCTCGTGTATAAGATTTGCCAATAAAAAGAACCTCAATTTCTTTAAAGGATTTTTTTAGATAAAAAGCCATTGGCAGCGTAAGGATAACATCCCCAATGCCATCAGTGCGGGAGAGGATGATTCTTTTGATATTTTTCTTTTTTTCTTGCACGATATAACTGATTCAGCTTAATATACTTGATAAATACTGCCTGTGCGGAGATCCTGCAGATAGCATATCCTTCTAAACCATCGAGGAAGCCCAGGCGGAAAAGGTAGTCTTTGATGAACTTCATCATCGAACCACAGTGAAGCTGAAAGAAGTTAGCTTTTTTTCCTTGCTGAAAAAGGCTCTCCGCCGATATGTTGGTGTAGTGGTTTACCTGACGGATATGATCATGGATGCTATAGTAAGAGTAATGATAGAGATCGCCCTGCAGAAAAGTGTTTTTTACCGGCCCGCTAAATTGAATCGTTTCATGGATATCACCACTCCAGGAACCGTAATGTTTGTTCCAGATACGTATTTTTCTGTCGGGATACCATCCGCAATGCCTGATCCATTTTCCGCAGTAATTGGTGAGCCGGTTGAACGAAAATACCTCGTTGTGCTCCAATGGCCTTTCGTTGATCATAGCTTTAATCGATTGGAAAAGCCGTTTCGACAAGGCTTCATCAGCATCAACAGACAAAATCCAGTCGTGATTAGCTACTGAATTACCAAAGTTTTTGGTGTTGGAATAGCCTTGCCATTCACGTGTAAAAAAACGAGTGGGATACCTTTTGCAAATCTCCTCTGTAGCATCATCGGAAAAAGAATCAATCACTACAATATCATCGGTAAGTCCTTGAACAGAATCCAGCGCCCGGCCAATATTCTGTTCTTCATTATACGTTATTATGACTATCGAAAGTTGAACCATTGCGCTATCTTAGACTGCAAATATAGCGTTTTTTGGTTGAACACAGATGGCATTGCATAGGGTTATAATGTTATATGCCAATACTAAGTGGAAGGAATGCCTTTTTGAATGATAGCCTCTTTATACAAATTCATGCACTGCTCATGTAAGATCCTTACTGCATCTATTTTCTTTCTGGCATTGCGTAAAAGCGTAGCATTATACATTTTGATATAGGAGGGGAACGGCTCCGGGATAATATTAAACCGGTCATCCATCACCACAAGGCCACCAACACCTAATCCCTGATCACGGTAAAC
>JAVVFR010000138.1:0-5243 GCA_032250595.1 Bacteroidales bacterium
TCCGGCTCAATGACACGAACAGTTTCAAGTTCTTTTTTATCGATATCAACAGTTGTTTTAATCCATGTAAAATTAGCACTTACAAGAAACGGTGTGAGCGCAGATATCCACGAACCAAGTGATTTTCTAAACTCCACTTCTAAACCAAAAAGCAATGCCCTCTCCACATTTCTCCAGGTAAGCTCAGGGTTAGCTGCTTCCGGGTTAAAGGTACGTTCAACAGGATTGTCAAACTTCTTATAAAAAAGACTAAAAGCAATAATTTCACCCACATCCAAATAGTTTTCCCATCGTAGGTCGATGTTATCGATAAGCGTTCTTTCGAGGTATGGATTACCAATAATCGTTTCTGAACCAATAAAATCAAATGATGCATAAGGAGCCAATTCACGGAATGATGGGCGTGAAACAGTTCGGGTATATGCAAACCGGATATTTTTTTGCTTACTCAAGCTATAGGATATGTTGAGTGAGGGTAAGATATCAACATCATTAAGTGTCCCTTTCGTTTTATCGACATTTTTGCTTGCAACTTCAGCCATGTTTTGTTCGAATCGAATACCCGGAATAAGACGTAACCTGCCAAAAGCCGGCATATCAGCTACAACATAACCTGCAAAAGAGTTCTGTATGGCATCATAAGAGTTTTTCAGGTCATCATTAATGGAGTTTAGCACATAAACACCATAGGTTCCGGGAGCATTTTGTCCGATATTGTTCTCTGCAAAATAAGCAGGGATATTACCATTATATGAATCATTCTGATCAAGGAAGCTGAATTTGTTTTCAAAAAAATCCCTGTTTTTATAGACATACGAGCCACCAAACTTAAACTCACTCTTTGCTCCCAATATCATAAAAGGATATATGAAATCGAGCTTATTGGAAAAATTTGATTCCTTCATGCTGCGATAATACCGGGAAGGTGAGGGATACATGGCTACCTGTATATTATTGATAGTATCATTGTCAAAAACATAATAATCATTGGTAAAAAATCGCAAATCAGGTTGCTCTTGTTTTGATATCGTTAACGACGTTAACCAACTAACTGCCAGATTTTTATATTTAGGTAAAGTGTGACTCCCCCGGAGTTGCGTGGATGTAAAAGAGCGTTCCATAAACTGCATGGTTCGTGTTTGGTAAAACATTGCCGCATCATCAGAAGGTTTTCTTCCTTCCTGGAAACGGGTGAGCTTTTCACCACTCTGGTTGTAAATCAAATTCACGCTTATCTTGTTATCAGTATTGAATTGATAACTCAGATTTAGTAACCCCCCCATTAAAATCTCCATAGTGCCTTTTTCATCGGAAAGAATAAGCTCTTCATTTAACACGGTTGAATTACTTCCAACAAGCTTATAACGCCCAATAAAACCATCATCAATATAAGAATAATCACGGACATAAGTAAGAGAGGCAATGAATCCCAATTGTTTACCAAATATTTTTGTTTTGTTGCCATAGGCAAAAGAAAAACTATGGTTGAGAGGTACTGTGCTGTTGACAGGTTGCCAATTATTAGTAAATGAATTTGTAATCTTATCAAGTTTATCATTGTTTTCAAATAAACTAGGAATCTGGGTTTTAGCAACAGCGGGCAATTCTCTGGTTCCATCGTCAATACCAAGCCAATCCAGTTTACCACCTTTGTGGGTAAGATAATTTTCATTAAATGTTGCTTTGTTATCATATCCGGTACTTAAAGATACCTGAAGAGTTTGCTCATCCGGAAAATCTTTGGTCACGATATTCACTGTGCCCCCTGTTGCGTTCCCCGGATTTTCAGCAGAAAATGTTTTGTGTACCGTAATATTCTCAATTACAGTGGAAGGAAAGATGTCCATTTGCACAGTATTCTTGTTGGGATCTAACCCGGGAATAACAGCACCATTAAGTAAAATTACTGTATACCGGTCACCTAACCCACGTACATAAACATATTTTCCCGACTCAACAGAGAGTCCGGTAATCCGTTTTACTGCACCGGCAGCATCTCCTACTCCCATTTTTGAAAAAGATTCTGATGTTATCCCGTCTATAAAGGTGGCAGATCTCTCTTTTACTTTATGCATGGCTGCCTCTGTCTGATTCCTTTTTCGTGCTGTAAGAACATATTTGGTTATTACTTCACGCTTCGTGGTGATATAAATATCCAGGACCGTCGTATTTCCATCTTTTACGATAATATTTTTATAGGTTTTCGGGTAATACGATATTACCTGTACTTTTACATCATACTTTCCCGGCGGCACACGGTCTATCTGATAATATCCGTCAAAATCAGATGCATTCCCAATATCGGTCGACATTAAAATTATACTGGCTATTGGTATGGAATCTCCGGTAATAGAATCCAGGACCTGACCTTTTATAGTACCATATTGACTATATGCGGTGTTTATTGAAAAAATCAGTATTGCTGCTATATTAAGAATTTTTTTCATTTGCTTATTATAATTTCTGACAAATTATCCATTACATTATTCATTTGAATCTTATAGTTAATTTTATCTTTTTCATCATGGATATTAAAACAAGAAAGTACCCTGATGGAGTGCATCAGAGTACCTGACAAAAAATTGCCTTTTCTTATTAATCTAAATAACCTGATTTATCAAGCAAAGTCCATCCTTTGATCCAGGGTATTTCGTTAGGATCAAATGCTCCCTTGTAATCAACATTGTCCAGTTCAGCCGGAACAGGTGCCAGATTTGTGTTCACCGGATTAGATGGAACCACATTGAGTCCACCGGAAGTAGAAATTGTATAAGATAGTCCCGGGTCAGCTACTTCATTATTGGCAGTAGTAAAATAATCTGTCCATGCTTGTTTGGCAGCAGTACCGGGATCATCAGCAGAAACAGTAAATATTCCTGCCGGGATGCCATCAGCTACATCAAAGAAAATGTTATTCATTATCTTGAGATTACCGTTTTGCCATTGCAGATAACTGTCGTCAGAGCCATTCAAATACTCAATATCAATACCCTTATCCTGATTCACAAAAATACTATTGGCATATATACCACCGGCATTGTCGCGGAAAGTAACCAGTCGTTTTCCTTTACCGGCGCCACGACCAATATATGTGACATTATAGAAAGTAGGTATTGCGTAGGGAGTTCCAAATTCATTGGCAGAAGGGCCTCCGTCATGCTCGCCAATTCGATCACCCGTATTGGGATCCTGTACAGCAAAAACATACTGTAAAAATCCACGAAATGATTCATCATAATCAATAGCATCGTCACCGCAAAAAGCTACACATAGATATTTGCAATTTACTGTTGAACCAAACCATTCTATACCGTCATCCTTATTTGAAATTACTTCAATATATTCAACTGTTGTTTCGCTGCCCACAGCTCCGAGAGTTAAACCATTTATCTCATTCCCTTCACCAATATCGGTTCCGCCATATCGGATGGATATATACTTTAAAACACCTGAATTGTCATCATCCTGACTACCACCATAAAGCCCTCTCTTCTCCGTTGTAGGTATACCCTCAATAGCATTATCTGTAGTGGTATTATTTGTTGTTGACTTGCCAAGAACAATAACTCCACCCCAGAGACCACGGGCAGTGGCTGGCAAGTTGTTGCTCTCTACAATAAGACCTTGTGAATGATCGTAATGCATATCATCAGCTTCAGCAGTGAATATGATAGGAGCAGCATTTGTTCCTTCCGCCATAAGCTTCCCTCCTCTTGCTACAATCAATGCACTCGCATTCTCTCCTTGTCCTGACTTGCCTTTTATAATAGTTCCTGCTGGAATGGTAAGCGTTTGTCCATCATTTACGAATACCATACCATTTAATACATAGGTTATCGTTGGATCCCATGTTACACTTCCCGTGCCTTTTCCATAATCTTTTACTGTTACAATGATCTCTTCAAGGTCACCGTCTTCATTATTCATTCGAATTTCTGTGTACTCTGTATCTTTTATTTCCTCAGGCTTATCATCATCCTTGTTGCAAGAAGAAATAAAAACTGTAAAAGAAACAGCAAGTACCGCGATTAACATTAAACTCTTTTTCATCATCTGTTTTGTTTTTTATTAATAAATTCATGAATTATTTCACTCTGCAAAATTGAGTATATATAAAAAACAAAACCTTAAGGAGATATTAAGTAATGATTAAAAATCAAAAATCGCATTGATATTGAAAAGCTTAAAAAAAATCATACTATCACACACATTTTCCCACGTGATGATACTATAGGTTACTTAATAAATTGAATATCTTTTTAAAAATTTCTTTTAAAGCAAATTAATATTTAATTAACATTGCAATAGAAAAGTGATTGTTGGATTTAATATTTTTGCATCAAATATAACTTACTGAAAGATCAATAATGGACAGCACATCGATATTTTTAATATTAGTCGGCGTATTATTTTTATTAGCAATATCCGATTTGGTTGTTGGTGTCAGTAACGATGCCATCAATTTCTTAAACAGTGCAATAGGTGCAAAAGCAGCCTCTTTTCGTGTTATCATGATTGTTGCCGCGGTAGGGATCTTTATTGGTGCAACATCATCTGCAGGAATGATGGAAATCGCAAGAAAAGGTATTTTTCATCCTGAATACTTTTATTTCCGTGAGATCATGATCATCTTTCTTGCAGTAATGATTACTGATGTTATTTTATTGGATTTTTTCAATACGATCGGCCTGCCTACATCAACAACAGTATCTATTGTATTTGAGCTACTTGGTGCTGCTTTTGCCATCGCATTAGTTTATTACCTCAGAGGAAATATGATTGAGGTAAACGGGGTAATGCAAGTAGGATCTGTACAAGACTATATAAACAATGAAAAAGCACTGCAAATTATTTTAGGTATACTCTTATCCATTATAATAGCTTTTACGCTGGGTGCTATAATTCAGTGGCTATCCAGGTTGGTTTTTACTTTTCGCTATGAAAAAGTGCTTCGTTACGCCGGTGGAGTATGGGGTGGATTGGCGATCACTTCAATCGTATATTTTTTAATGATTAAGGGAGCAAAAGGGGCCTCTTTTATGAGCGAAGAAGTTGTAAATTATATCACCGGAAATACAACCAAGTTACTTCTTATCAGCTTTGTAAGTTTTTCGATATTTTTCCAAATACTTACATTTTTTATTAAAAAGTACGTACTCAATATCATTGTGCTTGTTGGAACTTTTGCACTGGCCATGGCATTTGCAGGAAACGACCTGGTCAATTTTATTGGTGTTCCACTG
>JAVVFR010000139.1:0-5236 GCA_032250595.1 Bacteroidales bacterium
AACAAAGCACCAACGCAATGCGGCACAAAAAATGAATCAACTTAGCCAACAAATGAGTATGAATCTTCAACAAATGCAACAGGAACAAACAGCCGAAGATATTGAGGTGCTGCGACAAGTGTTGAATAATCTGGTGCAACTGTCGTTCGAACAAGAAAAACTGCTGGAGACAACCAACACTACAAACCGGAAAAATCCTAAATTTCCTGAATTGATAGGGCAACAGAAGAAGCTTAAAGATGATTTTTCTGTAATTGAAGATTCTTTGATGGCGCTGAGTAAACGGCAGCCTGCTATTAAAAACATTATTCATAAAGAGATTGCTGCTATCAATGAAAATATGGATATTAGTATCGACCATTTGCTGAGCATGAATACTGTGGGAATTGTTCCTTCTAAAGCCAAAAATAATGCGACCTCACGACAGCAATATGCAATGACTTCCATGAACAATCTGGCACTGCTTATTGCAGAATCACTCAACCAACTGATGCAACAGTTGCAAAACCAAAAAGCAGGTAACGATAAGCCTTGTAATAATCCCGGAGGCAGTGGTGGGGGCATGTCGATGCAAAAAATCAGATCGATGCAGGAAAGCCTTAATCAACAGTTGCAAAAGATGAAAGACCAGATGGGTAAAGGGCAGCAAAATAATGGCGAAAACAATAGGAACTCTATGAGTGAACAGTTTGCTAAAATGGCGGCTAAACAAGAAGCTATAAGAAGAGCATTGCAGCAATATCTCGATGAACTCCAAAAACAAGGGATGCACGAAAAAGGTAAATTAGGTGATGTGCTTAAAGAAATGGAAAAGACAGAAGAAGAATTGGTGAATAAAATCATTAATAATCAAACACTGAATCGACAAAAAGAGATTAAAACACGACTCCTCGAATCTGAAAAAGCAGAACAGGAACAAGAGCAGGAAGAGAAAAGAGAATCAAAAGAAGCAAAAAATTACATTTTTAGTAACCCAAAACTGTTTTTGGAGTATAATAAGCTAAAGGATAAAGAGGTGGAAATGCTGCAGTTTTCATCTCCTTCATTAACTCCTTTTTATAAAAATGTAATTAGTGATTTTCTTCTTAAACTGGAGGTGGAGTAAATATGACACAAATAAGTAATAATTCTATTGCTTTCAATGCAAACCTTGCAAATATACATATCGTAGAAAAATTTATTGAAGAGATATGTGATACCTATAATATTTTTAATAACTTTTTTGGAAATATACTTATCGCCGTCTCTGAAGCTGTTGAAAATGCAATAATTCATGGCAACAATAATGATCCTGAAACCACAGTGACTGTATCATTTCAAAACAAACCTGCAGGATTGTATTTCACTGTAAGCGATGAGGGAAAAGGATTTGATACCAACAACCTACCCGACCCTACCGACACAAACAACAGTGGTAGTGAAGGCAGAGGCTTGTTCCTTATTAAAAGTCTGGCCGATGAAGTATCGTTTGATAATAATGGCAGTACGGTTCATTTGCTATTTAAAATAGCTTCTATTAATCATGAACTGATGATTAAACGCAAAAAAGAGATAAGTAACTACTTCAGCGGAAAACCTGTTCAGGCATCTACGAAACCCTCTTCCTGATGATGAGTGAAGTGAATAATATTCAGTTTTATACACATCATACAGAATCACCGGAATATAACAGAGATCAAGTAATACAGTGGATAACACAGGCAGTGCTTAACGAAAATTGCGAGATCCATAATATTGTGGTGGTGTTTTGTGATGATGAATACCTAAAAGATATCAATAAGCAATATTTACAACACGACTATTATACCGATATTATTACATTCCATTATCATGAAAATGCAGATCCCATTGACGGGGAGATATATATCAGCCTCGATACTGTTGCTGACAACGCAAGAACATTAAATATCCCTCTTTTCGATGAATTACACAGGGTAATCATTCATGGGATATTGCACCTGTTGGGGTATGATGATAAAAATGCCATCGATCAGGAGTTGATGCGCGAGAAAGAGGATTATTACTTATCTTTGCTGAAAAATCAGCACGAGCTATAAGTAAGAATTATCCTGATATGTTCAGTAAGTATGATATTGTTGTTGTTGGAGCCGGTCATGCAGGTTGTGAAGCCGCCGCTGCTGCTGCTAATCTCAACGCCAAGGTACTATTGATAACCATGAATATGGCTAATATGGCACAAATGTCATGTAATCCGGCTATGGGAGGAATAGCAAAGGGGCAGATTATTCGTGAGATTGATGCATTGGGGGGATATGGCGGTATTATTACCGACAAAACAATGATTCAGTTTCGTATGCTTAATCGATCTAAAGGTCCGGCTATGTGGAGTCCCAGAGCACAAAACGACAGGATGCTCTTTAGTTACCATTGGCGGATGGCATTGGAAAACACAAAAAACCTTGACTTTTGGGAAGATCAGGTGGTAGGATTGATAATAAAAGACAACAAAATTACGGGAGTAACCACCAGGCTTGGCGTTACCTTTAAAGCAAAAGCCGTTATCCTTACCAATGGTACTTTCTTAAACGGTGTTATACATATCGGAGCAGAGAAATTCAAAGGGGGACGTATCGGAGAACAAGATTCCACCGGGATCACTGAAAAGCTCGTTAAACTGGGCTTTGAAAGCGACAGAATGAAGACCGGCACTCCTGTGCGCGTGGATGGAAGAACCATAGATTACAGTAAGCTTATTGAACAAAAGGGGGATAGTAATCCCGGGAAATTTTCTTTTACCAATACACCTCCCCTCAAAAAACAACGTAGCTGTTACCTTGCCTATACCTCTCCTGAAGTACATGATATTTTACGCACGGGATTTAAGTTCTCCCCTTTATTCGAAGGTAGAATTAAAGGCATAGGCCCAAGATATTGTCCGTCGATAGAAGATAAGATCGAACGGTTTTCGGATAAGGAGAGCCATCAGCTATTTATTGAACCCGAAGGATGGGATACTGTTGAAGTATATGTAAACGGGTTCTCTTCGTCGCTGCCGAAAGAGATACAATACAAAGCACTGAAAAAGATTGCAGGGTTTGAACATGCAAAGATATTCAGGCCCGGATATGCAATAGAGTATGATTTTTTCCCTCCACAACAACTCTCGGTAACACTGGAAACGAAAATTATTGAAAACCTTTTCTTTGCAGGACAGATCAACGGCACTACAGGATATGAAGAAGCAGGGGCGCAAGGGATAATAGCCGGGATTAACGCATGCAGAAAGATCAACAAACAAAAGCCTTTTGTGCTTGGCAGAGATCAGGCGTATATTGGTGTGCTTATCAACGATCTTATTACTAAAGGAGTGGATGAGCCTTACAGGATGTTTACTTCCAGAGCAGAATACAGAATACTGCTCCGCCATAACAACGCTGATATCAGGTTAACCCCTTTGGGGTACGAAATTGGGCTCGCATCAAAAGATCGACTGGAAAATGTACAACAGAAAAACAGTATTATAGAAAAAATAATAGATATCCTTAAAACGCACAGTGCCGACCCGCTTGTTTTTAATCCATTGTTGAAAATTGAAAACCAGGCACCAATGAAACAGAAAGTGAAGGCCAATACCATACTGCTACGGCCAAATATAACGCTTGATATGGTAGTAGATAAAATTGGCGATCTGAAAAAGCTGAAAGAGGAATCTCCTTCTTCCCTGTGGGAAGCGTGTGTGGAAGAAGCAGAGATACAGATGAAGTATTATGCATATATCCGTAAAGAGAAAGAGATTGCTACCAAATTTAATAAATATGAGGATATTATTCTTGACCCTGCTACTGATTATCATCAGTTTAAGGCGCTGTCGTATGAATCACGCGATAAACTAAATAAAATGAAACCTACATCCATAAAAGAGGCAGCTGCTATCAGTGGAGTCTCTCCTGCTGATATTGCTGTATTGCTTGTGGTACTGAATAAACGTTAGTGTATTAACAGATTTGTTGAAATTCAGCTTATTAATATAAATGTTGCACGTGGAACAATCAACAAGGAATGAAATAAAAAAATGCCCTCTGTGTAATTCAGAAGAGATATTTTCATGGCGAGAAATCAAAGACTATTTCTTATCGAAAGAGAAGTTTCAGGTGATGCATTGTAATGCCTGTTCCTTTAAATTTACATCTCCTCAACCTTCAACAGAGGGAATCAGTAAATACTATAAATCCTCTGACTATGTTTCACACACAGATTCGAAAAGAGGACTAACAAATTATATTTACCACTGGGTTAGAAAATATACTATCAGAAAAAAATATAAGCAAATTAATGCACTGGCCAATAAAGGAAAAATTTTAGATGTAGGTTGTGCTACAGGGCATCTTCTTAACTATTTTAAAAAGCAAAACTGGGAAACCCTAGGTGTGGAAGTAGATGAAGAGGCACGAAGTTTTGCTAAAACCAATTTTGATCTCAACGTAATGGATCAGCATGCCATTAACGATATTGATCATACATCATGTAATGTGATAACCATGTTTCATGTATTGGAGCATGTTCATGATTTCAAGGAACGGATGAAAAGCTTATTTGAAATCCTTACCGATAACGGAGTGATGTTGGTAGCCCTGCCCAATCACTTAGCTTATGATGCACTCTATTATCAAGAGCATTGGGCTGCCTGGGACGTGCCGAGGCACCTTTATCACTTTAATCATGAAAATATTGGTATGTTGGCTGATCAGTGTAACTTAACTGTAGTGAGAAAAATCCCCATGAAATTCGATGCTTACTATGTGGCTATGTTAAGCGAAAAATATAAAACCGGCAAAATAAACATTATACATGCTATTCGTATAGGATTAATATCGAACCGAAAAGCACGTAAAACATCGAACTATTCAAGCATTATTTATGTGATGAAAAAAAAATTGGCAATATAATTGTAGCCTTCTCCCCTACCCTTGTTAAAACTTCATGCTTTTTGTTTATCTTTCAACATTAATTTAGAAAATGGATGCTATGTTTAATCATTCGAAAAAATCTGTTCTTATCTGGGTAACAGGGTGTGTCTTGAAGATATTATATCTCAGAAAGATTTAGTTTCACAAGACGGAACCTGTAATAATAGTTTTACCGCAATTGTTAATCCTTCATCAAAGCAAAATGTATCAAAGTAAAATATGCGTCATTAACGGAAAACTTTTTAAATAGGCTCTAATTCTTGATGCTGTATGGTTGTATCACATTATAGATCCAGAAGAACTCCTTC
>JAVVFR010000140.1:0-5226 GCA_032250595.1 Bacteroidales bacterium
GTAAGAGAATTACCAATATGCTCTTTCTGAATATTTTAAATTCCATTATGCTACTTTTTTATAGGTGAACAAAATTAATTGAATTTACTTAAAAACAAAATCGTTTAACAAATTCTCTGCATAAAACACTTTAAACTTAATGATGCACATCAATCTCCCATACCATAAAGAGTGCGTGGATCATAATTTTTTTTATCTCTTCCATGTACTCTTTCACGGCTTTTACACTTCCCGGTAGGGTAAATATTAATGTCTTATCCATGACTCCGGCAATGCTTCTGCTCAACAGTGCATGGGGGTTGTTGGCACCGTAAACGATCCTGATCCTTTCCATGATACCGGGTAGTTTTTTGTGCAGTAATGGCGCTACCACATCCACTGTGATGTCTTCACTGCCTATTCCGGTACCTCCGGTGGTGATGATGTAGTCGTAGGAGGCGCTCTCTGTTGTGATGAGATGTTCCAGCTGCATCGCATCGTCGGGTATCAGGATGTTTTCTGTGGCAGCAGGATAGCTTGTCTCTGCGAAATATTCTGAGAGTATCTTGGTGATGGCGGGCCCGCTTTTATCGCGATAAGTCCCATGGTATGCTCTGTTGCTAAGGGTGATCACCAACGACCGCATGACACGCGGCTCCACAGTTATCTCCTCACCCGCCTTGATGGTGCCCCCGTTGACAACACGACAGAAGATCCCTTCGGTAGGCATAATGCATTGGCCGGTCTCCCGGTAAATGGCACAGCTGTCTCCATGACACTCCTTGCCGATCTGTGTCACCTCTAAGATGACTTCCCCTATGGTGAGCCTGTCGAGCAGGTTGAGGGTGTGTAATACAAGACCTTCAGTAGTGATGTTCTCAGCAAACTCACCATAGTCCGGCATCCTCTTGGCAATCTTGGCAAACCGTTCAAAACTCTCCCTGGCCAATAGTGAGACCTGCCGGTTCCAGTCGCCCGCATGGGCATCGTCTTCTATGCCATTGCCAGTCAAGTCGATTCGCTCAACAGGCCTCTTTATCGTGCCCTTCTCTTTGGAAATATTTACTGATATTACTTTCATAAGGTGTAGTTCATAGGTAAAAAATATTATCTCTTTATCTTCTCAATGAGGGTGATATCATGGATCACCATGCTTTTATCTACTGCTTTACACATATCGTAGATTGTCAGCAGCGCTATCGACACTGCGGTGAGGGCTTCCATCTCTACGCCTGTCTTCCCGGTACACCGTACTTCGGCAGTAGCAGTGATGCCTGTCTCATCGGGAGTGCAGTATACGTCTATCTTATTTAGGAGTAAAGGATGGCACAATGGGATAAGGGTGTTGGTCTTTTTCGCTGCCATCACACCGGCGATCTCCGCTACGGTGAGGACATCGCCCTTTTTCATAGTGTCCTCTTCGATAAGCTGTAACGTGCCCGGCTGTAAATTTATATGGCCCGATGCCCTTGCCAGACGCTCCTGGTTAGGTTTGTCTCCTACATCTACCATATGGGCTTTCCCTTGTTGGTTGGTATGGGTGAACGTTTTTTCCACACTATTATCCTCCTATGTTAAAAAATTTATTTATATGGTTGATGGTACCACATTTTGGTTTGTTCCTGACAGCCTCCTGATAGGCTTTCTCTATTCCCAACTCCCTGATGCTGAACTGAATATCGTTGAAGAGGCATGGTTTGATGAAACCGTCGGCGGTGAGTCTTAGCCTGTTGCAGTGTATACAATCACCACCATTACCGTTGATCACGGTAGAGAAGTGTCCGCTGTGCAGATCCATCAGCTTGATAAACCGTACCTCCAGGCCTTGCTCAACAGCATATGTCGCTACCTCCATGGCATCTTGCTCGTTTACATCCTGTTGTATTACGCAGTTGATCTTCAAAGGGCTTAACCCTGCACTCCTCGCTGCTTCGATGCCGTTCAGCACGTCTGTGAGATGGCCTACCCGTGTGATATATCTGAACTTTTCAGGGTTAAGGGTGTCGAGGCTGATGTTGATACGGTGTAAGCCGTTGTCGAAGAGCTTACGTGCATACTGTTTCAACAATACTCCATTGGTGGTCATGCTCAGATCTTCGATGCCCTTAATACCGGCAAGCATACCAACAAGTCTCTCTATACCTTTCCTTACCAGCGGCTCTCCACCGGTGATCCGTACTTTGGTGATGCCATGGGCTACACCCGTTCTTACTACTGCAGTGATCTCCTCAAAAGAGAGTATGCGGTCGTGCGGTAACTGCACAATCCCTTTTTCTGGCATGCAGTAGCGGCATCGCAGGTTGCACCGGTCGGTTACAGAAACCCGAAGATAGTTTATGGCTCTGTTATATGAGTCTAACATCTATGATTGTTCCTTTTTTTATAGTGTTTATTCCCGGTTCAACAGCGATAATGCCATGGGTATTGCCCAAAGCATGAAGATGTGCCGATCCGTGATATGTGACAGGTATGAGTTGTCCGTTTTCAATTGATACGGGAATAATGGTCTTGCAAGTAGATTTTTTTCTTGTATAGTCCGTTGCTATAGGCATCTTTATTGACGAGGGTGAGAAATTATGTCCCATCAGTTGATATAGCAATGGTTTTACCAACAGCTCAAATTGAAAGAATGACGACACCGGGTTTCCCGGTAAGCCAAAAACGTACTTGTTGTCTTTTGTTGAACCAAAGAGGGTAGGTTTGCCCGGCTGAATGGCAATAGTCTGGAAATGAATATCTACCCCACATGAGACGATCATCTGGGGTACAAAATCCAGTTGTCCCATCGACACACCGCCGGTAAGTATCACTACATCCTGGTTGTTCAGTGCCTTGGTGATTGCCTGCCGGGTAGTCTCTTCATCATCTGCCACAATCCCATAGTAAGTAGGATTGAGCTGCATCTCCATGAGCTGTGCTATAAGCTGATGCCCGTTGGTGTTGCGGATCATAGCGTTGGATGGCTTTTTGTCCGGCTCTACCAGCTCATCACCGGTAGGCAGTATGGCAACACGGGGTTGTTTATATACGGTAGGCTGCGTGGCACCTACAGATGCCATAATGGCAATATGTTGCGGTTTTAGCAGAGTGCCTGAAGAAAGCACTGTGTCACCCGATCTGATGTCTTCTCCAAGATAACAGATATTGGGTTTTGTTGTCGATCCGGTAAACCGTATCATTTTTTCCGTGACAGCCTCAGTATGCTCAACCATAATAACACAGTCTGCCCCTTGTGGGAGCGGGGCGCCGGTCATGATACGGGCACACTCCCCTTCGCCGATCACTTTTTTAGGCGTGGTGCCGGCAGCAATAGTGTCAACAATCGTTAAATGCCTGAGGAGGTCTTTGCTTCTGCAGGCAAAACCATCCATCGCCGATTTGTCGAAAGGGGGCATATCCATATCAGAAAGGATATCTTCTGCCAACACCCTGCCCAAACATGTATTGAAAGAGATATACTCTTTGCCCAACGGCTCTTTGAATTGAGAAATAATAGATATAGCTTCTTCAAATTTGATCATGGTGCAAAGGTACATCAATTACCTAAAAGGAATGGTAAAACAAATAAATATCGTTTCGTTGATTGTCTTTCAGATGAAAGCATTGTATAGATTACGGCTTCTCCGGAAGCTTCTTGAGGAACTCCTGGTAGGCCGCCTCCACATTTTCATCGAGTTGCCGGTGTAAGGCCTCGTAGGCTTCGAGTAGCTTTTCGGCATTGGGCGTGAGTATCGACCGTCCTCCTTTGCTGCCACCCGCTCTTTGATGGTGAGGCTGTATCCTATCAATGCTTCAGCCTCCCTGATGTCACCCCATGCTTTACGGTAACTTATACCCATAGCCCTGGCTGCAGCACTGAGTGAGCCAAGACGCTTAATGTTTCGGAGCAGGCCAAACTTCTCCTCACCCAGAATGTCTTTCCCGGTTATTTGTGTTAACCAGAGCTTGTAACGTAGTAATACATGGTGGCGGTTTTGCATAGGAATTGATACTCCTTTCTTCGTTCCGGAATTATAAATAGTTGTTTTTTGTCGTTTTTGGTTATGAGATAAGGATATCATTATACAAAAAAACACCCTGTCGTGCGCTGCAGTAAAGGGTGCTTCTATAAAGAAATGTGTTGAATTACTTATCTGTCTCTATCTCTGTGGCACCTTTTCTTGATTTCACAGTTGTACCTTCTTTAGTTTCAATGGTTACGCCCTCTTTGTTAACTGTTGCTTTAGAATCGTCTGTCTCAACTTTGTAGCCATCTTTGTTAACCTCTACTTTTATGTTCTCGCCACCTTCGTCTGTAATGTTCATAACTGTTCCATCTTCTGTTTGTTCATCAGTAATGGTTAAGTCTGTAGAGTCAGCATCTTCGTCGTTGGTTTCCGCTTTGTTGCCACATGCAAAAAACATAGCAGTTGCCATAAGCATTGCAAGAATAAATACAATTTTTTTCATAGTGAATAAATTTTTGTTTATGATATATAATTTGATACAAAAATAAGGATAATTAGAATGAATAGCAACATATAATATTTTTATCGGTTATTTATTTTCTTTTTGCGACTTTTTCTTAGCTCTTTCAAAGGGTGATGCATGGCTTTGGGAGTGAGATTAAAGCGTTCGGGGTGTTTCCCGGTTTTGTCGGAAAAAAAAGCGGTGATCATTTCAAAATCTTGTTCAAAATTCCCTGAAGGGAAGAATACCGGGCCAACACCGCACTCCTTTTTCACATAGTCGAGATAACCAAGTGCAATAGGTACATGGGCTCTTTCTGCTATGGTGTAAAAACCTTTCTTCCAATGACTGGTAGGTTTTCTGGTGCCTTCAGGCGTGATGACCAATACCATGCGTTCACGCTCTCTTAGCTTACCGGCAATAGTATTTACCAGGTTTTTATTGTTTTTTCTGTCAACAGGTATCCCTCCCATAAATCTTATGATAGGACCGAGGGGAAACCAAAACATCTCTTTTTTAATCATAAATCTGGGCCGTAGCTGCAGCACCGAAAAAAAAATACGGCCTAATACGAAGTCCCACATGCTGGTGTGTGGGGCGATGACCATAATGAATTTCTGCAGGCTTTTGTCAGGCTTCCGGGTGAACTTCCATCCAATAATCCATAAAAGAAGCTTCGACAAAAGGTAAAACATATAGGTGGTTTTAAAGATGATATGGCAAAGGTAGTAATTGAAAGATCATTTCGGCCTTCCTGTTCTTAAATTTTTTATCGGACAACAGTGAAAAGAAATAATA
>JAVVFR010000141.1:0-5173 GCA_032250595.1 Bacteroidales bacterium
TGATATTAAAATTTTTTCCTATTTTTGCGGACGCATTTCGGCGAGGTAGCTCAGTTGGTTAGAGCGTCGGATTCATAACCCGGAGGCCACGGGTTCAATTCCCGTCCTCGCTACTATTTATTATATTATCCTGTTCTGTTTGGTTCATACTCCTTATAAATAACTATCAAAATAGATAGTATGGCAAGTATATCCTGCAGGGTGTTTCTGTAGATAATCCTGATGATACGCTTCTGCTTTATAAAAAACTGTTAAAGGTTCCAATGTCGTCACTACAGGATTTTTCCAGCGTTTCGAACTATTGACTATTGCTATCATCTCTTCGGCTGTTTTCCTCTCTTCCTCGTTTGCATAAAAGACAGCAGAACGGTAAGAAGTACCCAAATCGTTACCTTGCCGGTTCAAAGTTGTTGGGTTGTGTATTTGAAAGAAAAAATCCAGCAGTCTTTTATAGGATGTCTGTTCTGTATCAAATTCTATCTCAACAGCTTCAGCATGCCCTTCATGGTTTTCATAAGTGGGGTTCTCTATTTTCCCACCGGTATAACCAACGGTGGTATTTACTACACCGGGTTGTTTTCGGATAAGCGCTTCGAGCCCCCAGAAACAACCGCCTGCCAAGACTATTTTTTTGATCATACCAATATTGTAAGTGAATAAATTACTGTATACATTACCATAACAAAAAAAAACAACCCTTTGTTTTTCTATTATTTTATGCTGATTGGTTCAACATGGTCAATGTTAGTAATTATAACCATCAGAATACGAGAAATACTCTATAATAAATCCTCTTATTTCTCCCGGATTTCACCAATGGACAACACATAATATTGACCATTGAGCATTATTCCTGAAAGCGGGATAATCAATGACTTATCATTAGAATCGATATTTATATTCATCTCATAACCACTGGATACCACACCGGGTGTTTCATCTTCCATCTGAAATTCTACATCCCCAAAAGCAATATTTTTCCACTCTATACCAAAATCTTCCTGTCCTGAAGTAACACATTGGTCAAAATCATTTTCAAGCTCAGTAAGTAATTCAAGCTGTTGTTCAGCTATCTGCTCTTTATCTTCTTTCATTCTTTTAAGCTCTTCTACCTGTTGAGCGATGATATTATCGAAATCCTCACGGGAAATCTCATACGGCATTTCGTTAAATATTTTATCGATAGCCTCTATATCATCAAAAATAGCTAATGATGCCTCCAGTGCCTCTTCCACATCAGGGATTAAGACCTTTAGCATTTCCTTATCGTTCTTTTTTAATGCATTAACAATTTGTTTGCCAACATCTTCAGGGCTCTTGTTAGGATTCCCGCATCCAATAAAAAATATTACAGCCGATAAAAAGAGTATGGCAGACAATCCGAAATTTTTCTTCTGTTTCATCATAATAACTTTTTGTTTTTATATCCGTTTCAACGGCTAAGATACTCTTTTTCTATTTTGGTAGAAGGATATAAAAAAAATTATACCTTTTTCAACAACAACATAACCGAAAACAAAACTGTAACTCATTTAACTATTTGTCACGGACAATGAGCAAAGGAAAAAAAAACTTGACGGTCAAAAGGATTACCTTTTGCGGAAAGCAAGCCGATACACATTGGCAAGTTTAAATCCGGTTTTTAGCTGAACAAATAATACCCCGGTGATAACCACACCGATCCCGGCTACCTTTATCCAACTCAACGACTCTCCCAGTAATACCCAGGCAAAAAAAGCAGTAAATACCGGGATAAGATTGGTAAAGACACTGGATCGGTTGGCACCCAATATTCTCAGCGCATTGGTAAAAAACAGAAACGCTAGTGTAGAGCCAAAAACGGCTAATGCCACCAACGAGAGCCACGTATTGATACCCGGCTGAGCAGACATAATGGTTTGGTGGTCCATAATAAAATAGAGTGGAAGGAAATAAAGAATACCGATAGTGTTCTGCATTGTCACAATGGTAAATGAGTTGTATTGTTCGGTAAGTCTTTTAACGAATACTGTATATCCCACAGAGACGAGCACTGCAAAGGCCAAAAACAAGATTCCTTTAATGGTGGCACCTTTTTCAATTTCATCGCTAAAAATAATGATCATCACACCGGCAAAAGAGATAACCAGGCCAAGCAGATTGATCCATCCCAATCGTTCTTTCAGGAATACCCGCGCTCCAATAGGCGTCACCACCGGGATAGTGGTGATGATTACAGCGCCAACTGTAGGGGAGACATATTTCAATCCAAATGTCTCTCCGATAAAGTAGAGAAACGGTGAAAAGAGGGCGGTAAAGAGGAATTGTTTTCTGTCGGTGGGTTCCACCCGTTGAAACAATCCGGTTGACAAAATAAACACCCATAGTATAATAGAGGAGATAATCAAACGGAACAGCAATACAGTGATAGGCTCAAACACCCCCAGCACCTGTTTTGTCCATACAAAAGTCATTCCCCAGCACATCATGGCAAGGATTGCCATACTGTATGGAAATAGTTTCCCGGGTTTTAAAGAGCGGTGAATGGTCATAGTTATTTATTCGAAAACCATGCTTCGACAGTATGATCATGAATTAAGTTATCATGCCGATGAAAAAACTCATTAACGGTTTTATCATAACGGTAATCATCCTGCCACCGGTGATAGTTTTTGGCAATCTCCTCCACCGCATTTAATATAAACTGGAGTTCATTGTCAGTCATAGTAGGATGAAGAGACAGGCGCACCCATCCGGGTTTCTCGGATAGGTCGCCGGAAGTAATTTTCTCGGTGATTGCTTTCGACTGCTCATAGGATACATCGAGCAGATAATGGCCATAGGTACCGGCACAGGCACAGCCGCCACGTACCTGGATACCATATTTATCATTCAACAGTTTAACCAACAGGTTATAGTGCAGCTTTTCGATATAGAAAGAGAAGACACCCAGCCGTTCTTCGATGTTATCGGCCAGTATTTTCACCTTGGGCACCAATCGCAATCCTTTGAATGCCATTTCCACCAGCTCTTCTTCCCGTTTTTTGATCTTCATCACATCCATTTCCTTTTTCAGGGCTATTGCCATGGCTGTGCGCATAGCCTGCAGAAAACCTGGGGTGCCTCCATCTTCGCGCAATTCGATATCATCGATATATTTATATTCACCCCAAGGGTTTGTCCAGTCTACGGTACCCCCTCCCGGGTTATCAGGAACTTTGTTGGAGTACAACGACTTATCGAATACCAGCACGCCCGAACTACCCGGCCCACCCAGGAACTTATGAGGGGAAAAGAGCACGGCATCGAGCTTCTCCATCGCATCGGCAGGATGCATATCAATCGATTCATAAGGAGCACTGGCAGCAAAATCGATAAAACAGACACCACCGTGTTCATGCATGATCTTTGCCAAAGTGTGATAAGGAGTTCTTACCCCCGTCACATTCGAACAAGCAGTAAATGAGCCTATCTTGAAATTCCGTTCCTTGTACTCCTCCAATGCCGCATACAAGGCTTGCGGATCCACCAGAAGGTCGTCGTCAGGAGGAAGCACTACAATATCTGCCACTGTCTCAAACCAGCTGGTATGGTTGGAGTGATGTTCCATATGGGTAAGAAAAACCACCGGCCTATCACTTTTCTTTAAACACTCTTTTCCGGTAACCATCCCACAGCTCCTCAGACCGAGCAACCGCTGTAATTTATTGATCACTGCAGTCATACCAAAACCTGCAGTGATGATAACATCATTGGGCCCAGCATTAACATGTTGTTTGATCATTCTATGAGCATGATGATAAGCCTTTGTCATCAATGTCCCTGTCTCACTGCTTTCAGTATGCGTATTGCCTACCCAAGGCCCGATCGTTTCAGAGATCTTTTGCTCAATAGGCCGGTACAAACGCCCACTGGCAATCCAGTCGGCATATAATAACCGTTGCCGTCCGTATGGTGTTACGAACGTCGCATCGTTGCCAATGACTTGATCACCAAATCGCTTAAAGTAACGCTCCATGATTAGTTGTTGATAGATCTGCAAATATAGCAAGATATCTTATAGCGAAATCACTAAATATTCACAAAGCTAAAAGGCTTTACTGTTTTTGAGTTTTCCTTCTTTATATTTTTCTTCTAGCACGAGTTTCCCCGTTTCATCATAATAATTCCAGATACCATCGCGCTGTCCGGCAGTATAACTACCCTTTACCTTTTCTTTATTGTTCTCATAATATTCAATATGCTTGCCATCCTCTATACCCTGTGTGTATTGTTTTAGCCGTTGCAGTGAACCATCGGAATAGTATTCTCGATTTTCACCGGAAAACTGACCATAATGATAATTATATTCAGCAATTAACGTTCCTGAAGTATTATACCATTGTGCCACACCATGTTTCTCACCATCAACATAAAAAGCTGATTCCTGAAGCGTACCGGTTTTATAATATATTTTCGATAGTCCATGTTTAGTGCCTTCTTTATAACATACTTCAGACTTAAGCTTACCGGGAACCTCGTAATAGCGGCTTACACCGTGCAGCTTACCGTTTTTCATATGCCTTTCATTCTTTAGGTTACCACGTTGGTCAAAAATAAGTACCAAGCCGGTACGTGAACCGTTTTTATACTCTTCAACCATATTGATCTTATTATCAGAGAAATAAGTGACCCATGTCCCATCACGCTGACCATTCATATAATTACCATAGGTCTTATATGACCCATTCATCTCTTGCCAGCGTCCGGTCTTTTCATCGTCATTATTAACACGGTTTATGGTATCTCCATTGAAGTCTCTTACAATTGGGCCTATCACTTGCCCGATAGCAGGAATGCCCGATATTAAAGAAATGGATATAAAAAGAATAAGAGTATTTTTCATACGACCCGATTTATTAGTTATCTTCTTTAGAAATAACAACAAAAATAGAAAATTTACATAAATAGTGGTTATTATAGATTACTTTTTAATATCCATCAAACAATCATGCACCACCACGTATTTCAGTGGCACGCCTAAAAGAAGATGTTTAAAAATTCCTCCTAGCTTATTTCACACCACCCCTTCAAGGCCAAAAGGAAAAGCACCGGTAATTTTCACAACTACGACAGTGCCAGTTTTAAGGGCAATATTCGATCTTACAATAACTTCATTATCAACTTCAGGTGCGTCGGATGAGGTCCTGCCGAT
>JAVVFR010000142.1:0-5135 GCA_032250595.1 Bacteroidales bacterium
CGGCAGTGATCTGGTGATTCCGATGGCGCATCACAAGATTATCGGCTGAGATACGTTCCAGCAACATCAAAATACGCTCATAGGCCTGCAGTCGGATAGGCAACACCTGCTTCAACTGCTCTTTCTTTAACTCCATCATCTTCATCTTATACTCCGACTCTATCGAATTGAGCTGATGCTTCGTCTCCTTTTCAATATACTGCTTCATCAACAACCAGGCGGTTAGAAAAACTACCACTGCAGGAATCGTGTATTTTAAAATCTCAAGAACCGTTTCCATAATTTTATTTTTTTATCCTGCAAATATCCGAAAAATGATCATCATTGAAAAGCAGCAACACTTTTTTATTACATTTGTACTTTTAGAAATTAACAGAATAATACTTACATAAATCAATACACATAAAAAGATAAAAATATTATGACAAAAACAGCCCAACGCATTCAAAACATGTCGGAGTCAGAAACATTGGCCATGGCACGCAAGAGCCGTGAGTTAAAGGCAGAAGGGAAGGACATAATAAACCTAAGTATTGGTGAACCAGATTTCAACACCCCCGGTTTCATCAAAGACGCTGCCAAACAGGCGCTGGATGACAACTACACACACTATACGCCGGTTGCCGGCTACCAGGAGTTGAGAGAGGCGATAGCCATAAAATTCAAGCGCGACAATGGACTTACTTATAAGCCAGAGCAGATTATCGTCTCTACCGGGGCAAAACACGCTATTGCCAATGCCATGCTCAGTATAGCTGATAAAGGTGATGAGGTATTGGTACCTGCACCCTTTTGGGTCTCATACAAAGAGATCATTAAACTGGCCGAGGCACAACCGGTATATATCAAAACAACCATTGAAAACGACTTTAAAGTCACTCCCGCACAGCTGGAAGCTGCTATCACGCCAAAAACCAGGGTTATGATATTCTCCTCTCCCTGTAACCCCTCCGGCTCCGTCTATCGCAAAGAAGAGCTTAAAGCTATCGCCTATGTCATCGCCAAACACCCTGAGATTTATGTTATTGCCGATGAGATATATGAACACATCAACTTCATTGGCCGCCATGAGTCGATAGCACAGTTTGATCAAATCAAAGAGCAGGTTATCACGATCAATGGTGTCTCCAAAGGGTTTGCCATGACCGGCTGGCGACTGGGATATCTGGGAGCCTCTGTGGAAATTGCCAAAGCCTGTGATAAGCTGCAAGGGCAATTCACCTCAGGCACTTGCTCTATCTCACAACGTGCTGCCATTGTAGCACTGCTGAAGGATCCAAAGGAGATGACAGAGATGCATAAGATGAAAGCTGCCTTCTTACATCGTAGAGACAGATTTCTGGAACTTATCAATGAGATCGACGGCTTCAAAACCAACATACCGGAAGGAGCATTCTATCTCTTCCCGGATATCTCGGCATATTTTGGAAAGAGCTATGGCTCAGTAACTATTAATAACGCTGTGGATCTCTCTATGTACCTGCTCAACGATGCTCATGTGGCACTGGTGCCGGGTGATGCTTTCGGATCGCCCGAATGTATAAGGCTGTCGTATGCTACATCGATGGAGTTGCTGGAAGATGCTGCAAAAAGAATCAAGACCTCACTCAAAAAACTTTCCTAAACGATTAGAAACTTTTGTTGCCGGTTGATTTCATAAAGAAAACACGGTAGGTTCTGAAAAAATAAATTGTTCATAAAGAGCACTATATAATGGACTTAAGATTAACAAAAACAGCGATAGAAGACCTTTTCTACACATTTAACAACAAACAGGTTTTGATTATCGGTGATGTGATGGTGGATGCATATTTATGGGGCGAGGTAGAACGCATCTCACCGGAGGCACCGGTACCTGTAGTGGCAGTCACACACCGTGCCAACAGGCTCGGTGGAGCAGCTAATGTAGCACTGAATATCAAAGCTATGGGTGCTGAACCATTGCTATGTTCCGTCTGTGGGAAAGATGCCAAAAGTACTGAGTTTATCCAACTGCTCGATGAAGAGTCAATGTTCACCGATGGTGTTATTAGAAGCCCCGAACGTGTGACAACAACCAAATTTCGTATCATTGGAAATAACATGCAAATGTTGCGTGTTGATGAAGAAGCAACACATCCATTAACCAAGGTGGAGACAGCAACACTGTTCAGCACCATAAAATATATCATCGATCAAAACAATATTTCAGTGATTCTGTTTCAGGACTATGACAAAGGCGTAATCACCAAAGAGCTAATATGCAAAGTCACTGACTATGCCAACAAAAACCATATCCCTATTGCTGTAGACCCCAAGAAAAGAAACTTCTCCGACTATAAAAACATCAGCCTTTTCAAGCCAAACCTAAAGGAGTTAAAAGAAGGTCTTAAGCTGGAGACAGACCTTCATGACCCTGTTCATCTTCAGGAGGCAGTTAATATGCTTCATGAAGGCCAACGGATAGCCCATGTGATGGTAACGCTATCGGAGAAAGGAGTTTTTATCAGCGGGGACGGACATGGAGAACACATCCCTGCCCATCGCAGAGCTATCTCTGATGTCTCCGGTGCCGGAGATACCGTAATCAGTGTTATGGCGTTATGTATGGCTGCCAATATCTCACCGGTAGATGCGGCAGCTATCGCTAACCTGGCCGGCGGACTGGTATGTGAAGAAGCAGGGGTGGTTCCGGTCAATAAACAAAAACTTCTTCAAGAAGTAATTGAAGCCTATGGTCACTGAATATGAAAAGAAAGTGCAGGTAACGGCAATGTTCAATGCCATTGCATCAAAGTATGATTTTTTGAATCATCTGCTCTCTTTTGATATTGACAAGCGGTGGCGACGAAGGCTGATCAAAGAACTGGCAAAACGCAACCCTTCTTCGATCCTTGATGTAGCAACGGGTACCGGCGACCTGGCTATTATGGCCGCTAAAAATACAGATGCTCATATTACCGGTATTGATATCGCAGGCAAAATGATTGAAATCGGTAAAAAAAAGATTGAACGTGCTCAATTGAATCACCGGATTAGCTTTCTGCTAGCCGATGCAGAGAAACTACCCTTCCCCGACAACAGCTTCGATAATGCCACCGTTGCCTTCGGGGTCAGAAACTTCAGCGACCTCGACAAGGGAATTGCTGAACTGTCGCGTGTAGTGAAAAACAATGGTGAAGTTTTTATCCTGGAATTCTCAATACCCAAAAACAAGCTATGGCGTATGATATACATAGTATATTTTCATACAATCCTCCCTTTCCTTGGTAGGCTGATATCAGGAAACATTAAAGCCTACCGGTACCTCCCGCGGTCAGTTAATACATTCCCGTTTGGAGCGCGTTTTAAACAAATAGTTACCGAAAATGGCTTCAACAGTTGTAGAACACACTCGCTTGCAGGAGGAATTGCTATTTTGTATGTCGCAAAAAAAAATATCTAAATCATTGTTATATAATTTGTTGCATCACTATTTTTTCATACTTTTGCACGATGAGATATAGGTAATAATAATCAACCTTAAACAGCGTTATTTGAAAACCAAAATCAATACCTGCGTTAGATTGAAAAAAGTGAAATTTAATATTACTATAATTTTAACAACTGCTTTACTGTTGTGTGGAACGGCATTTTCTGCCCATGGCCAAAGACAGAAGCCTTTTAACCTAGAGACCTTCACCTACCGTCCCTACCATTTTGGTTTTATACTTGGTTTTAATGGTATGAATTTCAGGATAAAACAAGATGCTCCCTATATGATCAATGATTCGCTTTTTACCATTACTGCCAGACCTGAATATGGTTTTCAAATCGGTATCATTGCCAATAAACGGCTTTCGCAGTTCCTCGACCTAAAACTATCTACTGTACTTGCTTTTGGTGAGCGAAAGATAGACTACACGATACGGTATAATAATGACATAGTCACTTTCACCAAACCTGTTGAATCAACATTTTTGGAGTTCCCACTTTCATTAAAATACCGCTCAAAACGTATCAACAATTTCGGAGCATACGTATTAAACGGTATAAAATACGGTATTGACTTGGCCTCCCAGTCCGAAAAGATTGAAGAGACTGACAACTACATTGTAAAACTTAAGAAACATGAGTTTGCTTATGAAATTGGAGTGGGGTTCGATTTTTACCTTCCCTATTTTAAGTTCGGTATAGAGCTGAAAACATCGTTTGGTGTAAACGACCTGCTTGTCCGCGACAAAACTATCTTCACTGATGGTTTTGGGAAACTCACCTCAAAAATCTGGCAGCTCTCATTCACTTTTGAGGGATAAAGAATATTTTATGCTAAAAACAGTAGAGATTTTAATACCGCCTCACGCTTCAGGTGATGCTGATTTTTTAAAACGTACCATAGCAAAGAAGATACAGATTGCTCCGTCGCAGATCAATCATATCAGCGTATTGCGCCGTTCGATTGATGCACGAAAGCCTCCTGTAAAGTTACGTTTACTGGCAGCGGTATATACCGGAGAAGAGCGCTTCACAGAGATCCCGTTCACTTACACCATACAGCATGTGCATCAATCACCTGCAGTGGTTATCATAGGAGCAGGTCCGGCAGGGATCTTTGCTGCGCTCACCCTGATAGAGCATGGGATAAAACCTATTATCCTGGAGCGGGGGAAAGAGATACAAGCACGTAAGCTCGATATCGCACAACTTAATCGCAACCATCTTCTGAATCCCGATTCAAACTATTGCTTTGGTGAAGGCGGTGCCGGCATCTTCTCCGACGGAAAGCTATATACCCGGGCTACCAAACGCGGTGATGTAAAACGTATTCTCAACCTTTTGGTATGGCATGGTGCTGACCCGGACATCCTGGTTGATGCCCATCCACATATAGGCAGTGATAAGCTGCCCCCGCTTATTGGCAATATAAGAAAAACCATCCTGGAAGCGGGTGGAGAGATACACTATAACACCAGAGCAGAAGCATTTGTTCAGAAAGGCAAGGCTTTGGCAGCGGTTGTCGACCAACGGGGAACCCACTATGAAGCAGCACAGTATATCCTTGCTACCGGCCACTCTGCCAGAGACATTTACCAGCTGTTTCACAACAACCAATGGGCGATCGAGGCAAAACCTTTTGCTCTCGGTGTGCGTGTAGAACATCCCCAATCCCTAATAAA
>JAVVFR010000143.1:0-5121 GCA_032250595.1 Bacteroidales bacterium
TCACAAAAAGGGATGAATTATGGGCAAACAAACAATTTTAATCGTTGATGACGATATTGATGTGATCACAGTAATTAAAGCTATCCTGACAAAAGAGGGATATGAAGTGATTTCTGCCGGAAACAAAGAGGAAGGCATTGCCATGATGAAAGCAAAGAAACCGGATCTTGCCATTCTGGATGTTATGATGACCACCCACTATGAAGGATTTGAGTTGGCGAAAGAGTTGTTAGACAATCCGGAGTTCAAAGAAACACCTATCCTTATACAAACCTCTATTGATGTGTTTGTTACTACCCGTGCCGATGTACAGTCGATGGCGCTTGAATATCGTAAAGACCCCAACTGCAAAGATATGCAGGTGCTTTTGGTAAGGAACGCTATGACAGGGGATGCCGGTATCGATTACCGTACTGAAGATGGAAAGAATGTTTGGTTTCCTGTCAGTGGTTTTGTTAGAAAACCTATCGAAGCAAAAGTGCTAGTGCCAACGGTGAATTCATTACTCAGTTAATTGTTTTAATACAGAGACTTGCAATAAACAAATAAATAGTTATAACCGCCCGATATATAAAAGATTGGGCGGTTAAAGTAACCCTTTAAAGTTGATGCCCGATGGACAAAGAAATTATTAAAACAATATTGACAAACTATCCTGAAAAAACGGAAGACCAGTTGATCCCAATCCTTCAGGATATTCAGGAGAAATTGGGGTTCCTTTCAGAATTAGCAATTGTTACTGTAGGAAAACACCTTAATGTACCAGCCAGCAAGATTTATGGTGTAGCTACATTTTATAATCAATTCCGTTTTCATGCACCGGGAAAGAATCATATACAGATATGCCGGGGTACCGCCTGTCATGTGTTAGGCTCGGGCACTGTATTGGAAGCATTTGAGAAAGAGCTGAAGATAAAACCGGGCGAAACCACACGCGACGGGTTTTTCAGCCTCGAAGTGGTGGCTTGCATCGGTGCTTGTGGCCTGGCACCGGTGATAAGTATCAATGGTGAATTCTACGGAAATGTTACCGCTGATAAAATAAAATCAATTCTTGATAACTATGTAAATACGGAGGCAGTGGTATGAATATGTTGGAAAGCGAAGTAAAATCGTTTCTGCTGGATGAAGTGTTACGCGACTTCACAAACAACTCTAAAGACAAAGAGAGAAACGAACTGTTGGAATCAATAATGAATCAACACAGTACAATACCTATTTTCTATATTGGATCAGGTACTTGCGGATTAGGGGCCGGTGCCGGGAAGACAAAAGAGGCGATTGTGCAATATTTGGATACGAAAAAAATCAACTATAAAATAATTGAAACGGGATGTATCGGATTCTGCGCTGTTGAACCGATTGTAGATGTGGTGATGCCCGGATTCAACCGTATATCATTCATGCATGTCACCCAGGAGAAGGTAAATGATCTTTTGGATGCCATCCTCAGTCTTCATCTGCCGCAAAATATAGGGATTATTGGACAGCTTCCTTTAACGGGTGGCAGAAGTTGGGAGGGGGTAGCGTTACTCAGCGAGCATCCTTTTTTCGCTCCGCAAAAAAGACTGGTACTTACAAACTGTGGCATCATCGACCCTACTTCGATAGAAGAGTATATTGCACGTGGTGGATACCGTAGTCTTATCAGGGTACTCAACACTTATGATCCCAAGCAGGTGTGTGAGTATATCATTGATGCGGGACTCCGTGGAAGGGGAGGCGGTGGATTTCCTACAGGTAAGAAATGGCTCTTTGCTAACAGTGAAAAAGCAGAGAATAAATATCTCATATGTAATGCTGATGAGGGTGACCCCGGGGCTTTTATGGACAGGGCCGTTATCGAAGGCGACCCACATCGTTTGCTCGAAGGTATGGCAATAGCTGCTTATGCTATCGGTGCTACAACAGCCTATATTTATATCAGAGCTGAATACCCGTTGGCGATAAAACGGCTGAAGCTTGCTATACAACAGGCTGAAAACTATGGGCTTATAGGAAAAGATATCTGTGGTTATGGCAATGACCTGGAGTTGAGGATAAAGACCGGTGCCGGTGCTTTTGTATGTGGTGAAGAGACTGCCCTTATGCACTCTATCGAAGGAAAGAGAGGAATGCCGCGCCCAAGGCCTCCCTTCCCTACTACACAAGGACTGTTTGGGAAACCTACTGTGATAAATAATGTTGAAACCCTCGCCAATGTATCAGGGATATTTGAGAAGGGAAAGTCGTGGTTTAATAATATAGGTACTGAAAAAAGCAAAGGGACCAAAGTGTTTGCTTTGTCGGGCAAGATAAAATATACAGGCCTGGTCGAGATACCGATGGGCACTACTGTGAGAGACGTGGTATGGACTATCGCCGGAGGAGTCAAAGACGGCAAGAAGTTCAAAGCAGTGCAGATAGGAGGGCCCTCAGGCGGATGTATCACTGAAGAGAACCTCGATATTCCTATTGAGTATGAATCGTTGATCAAGGTGGGAGCTATGATGGGGTCCGGTGGCCTCGTTGTAATGGATGAAGAGACATGTATGGTAGATATCGCACGGTTCTTTATGGATTTTATCCAGCGTGAGAGTTGTGGAAAGTGTATCCCTTGCAGAGAGGGTACCAAACAGATGCTTCAGATTCTCAATAGTATCACTGAACGTCCGGTGGCGAACAATGATGCGCTCATCAGGTTTAAAAGCATTTTGCAGATTGAGAAACTGGCGCGGGTGATCAAAGAGACCTCCTTATGCGGACTTGGGCAGTCTGCTCCCAACCCTGTGCTCAGCACCTTAAAATGGTTCAGGGAAGAGTATGAGAGTCATATCTTCGATCGTAAATGTCCGGCAGGACAGTGCGTGAACCTGAGGGTGATGAAGATAGACCCTGAGATATGTACCGGATGTACCCTTTGCGCAAGGAAATGCCCTACTGGAGCAATCCAGGGAGCCAAGAAAGCACCGCATTACGTGATTGAAGAGAAGTGTATCGGTTGCGGTGCTTGTATAGAGGTGTGCAAAGCTGAAGCGATCCATATTGTTTAATGCAAAAAAAATATCGTTATGAGTTTTTTGATAGAAGTTGATAATAAGATGATTGAAGCACGCGAAGGAGAGACATTCCTTTCCGCTGTCAATCGTAACGGGACAAAGATACCTACCTTATGTTATATGAAAGACAGGTTCCCGTCCGGTGCCTGCAGGATGTGTGTGGTTGAAGAGCTAAACTCCGGAAAACTGATCACGGCTTGTTCTTATCCGGTTTATGAAGGGGCTAAGATACTTACCCATTCACCACGCGTTATCGAAGCCAGAAAGTCGATTGTGGAACTGCTGTTGGCGAATCATCCCGACGACTGTCTCTATTGTGTGAGAAACAAAAACTGTGAGTTACAGGATTTGTCGCAGGAGTTGGATGTGTGTGAAAGGAATTACAGCAGTAAGAAACAACAGCATAAAATCGACCGTTCCGGTGTTTCCATTCTGAGAGACCCTGCAAAGTGTATCCTCTGTGGACGTTGTGTACGTACATGTACCGAGGTGATGGGAGTAAGTGCTATTGATTTTATCAACAGAGGCAGTCAATCTACTATAGGCACTGTGTTTAATAAGGGCCTCAATACCTCCAGCTGCGTTAACTGTGGACAGTGTATTATAGTATGTCCTACCGGTGCATTGAGTGAGACCAGCCATATCGCTGAGATTCAAGATGCTCTTAGTAACCCGGAGAAAGTAGTTGTGGTACAGTATGCACCGGCTATCCCGGTTTCTGTTGCTGAAGCATTTGATATGAAGCCGGGAAGCGATCTGGCTGGAGTACTCAACGCTGCACTGCGTAAAGTGGGTTTCGACAAAGTGTTCGATACCTCTTTCTCTGCTGACCTTACCATTATGGAAGAGGCCTCCGAGCTTATCCATAGAGTGAAAAACAACGAGACCCTACCACTGATTACCAGCTGCTGCCCCGCATGGGTAAAGTACGCTGAAGAGTTCTATCCTGAAATGTTGCCCAATGTATCGTCATGTAAATCACCGCAACAGATGATGGGTGCCATTATAAAATCATACTGGGCCGAATTGGCCGGGGTAGACCCTAAAAATATCTATTCTGTGTCTGTTATGCCCTGTACCGCCAAGAAATTCGAGGCGCAAAGAGAAGAGATGACACAAAACGGTATCAGTGATGTGGATGCGGTGCTTACCACACGCGAATTTGTTCAGTTTATGAAGAAGTTTGGTGTTGATATTAAAAACCTTGATCCCGAACTGCCCGACTCACCTATGGGATTTAGAAGCAGTGCAGGAAAAATCTTCGGTGCCTCAGGAGGTGTTATGGAAGCTGCCATCAGGACAGCTTATCAGATGATCACAGGTAAAGAGCTGATACGATTTAAGATCAACCAGGTGAGAGGGATGGAGCATAGAAAAGAGACAAAAATTACAGTAGATAATCTGGAGTTGGGTGTGGCAGTTGTCAATGGCCTTGGTAATGCCAAAGAGCTGTTGGAAGAGATAAAAAATGGCCGTGACGACATCCATTTCATTGAGGTGATGGCTTGTCCGGGCGGATGTATCGCAGGTGGCGGACAGTGTATCAATGTTAACGAGAACTTTGTGGAGGCAAGAAGAGAGACCATTTATGACATTGACAACAAGGATTCGGTGAAGGTGTCTCATAAGAACCCGGAGGTGAAAAATTTATATAACTGTTTCCTTGGTGAACCCCTGGGTGAGAAGAGCCACCATCTGTTACATACACATTATAATAAGAGAGATGTGCTTAAATAATCAATAACATTTAAAGCAATGGATACTAATAGAAAGCTGGTTTTTACAGTAAAAGATAGGTGCAGGGTGTGTTACACCTGTGTGAGAGAGTGTCCGGCCAAAGCAATAAGAATTATTAATGGCCAGGCAGAAGTGATACCGGAACGGTGTATCGCCTGTGGCAACTGTGTTAACGTTTGCAGCCAGGGCGCCAAGGCCTTCTATGATGCAACAGAAAATGTTCGTGAACTTCTTATGTCAAAACAGAAGATAGCGGCATGCCTTGCCCCCAGCTTTCCGTCAGAGTTTTATGATGTAGACGACTATAATACCGTAATCGGTATGATCAGAGCGCTTGGTTTCGATT
>JAVVFR010000144.1:0-5054 GCA_032250595.1 Bacteroidales bacterium
ACGCATAGGCGCTATCCAGATCAGTTTGAAACAGCGGATTCTTCAACGTTATGTTGAAAGATACGCCTGCGGTATCGAGGGGAGTGTTATTTGCGAAAATGCGGAGCATTTAGTTATCTGTCCTTGAAATTTCAATATAGTCATTATCAGCCACGCAATACAATACAATCACATCATCCAAACCCAATGCAACTGAGGCTGCAAGATTAAAGTTGCCGGTATCGTCAATCGAAAGGGTGTATGTATCTGAATTGCCTTTGATTGTATAGAATGCTCCCGGCTGCGGGTTATCTAAATCTGTAATGGTTACTGAATTGGCTGAACCTGCATAAATCCAAACGTTCCCACCGCTTACATCAGGCGTTGCATCATTATCTGATATTGTTCCACCCCTTTCTACCTCAGTTCCTCCCTTATATAGCGCGTCCCCTTTTAGGCTTATTTTATCTGTATAAATGTCAAAATCAGAGTTGGTTGAATCAGGACTGGCATTAAGCACCATCCAGCCTTCTGATTCAATCATAGATAAAGTACCATCAATACCTCTATAAGGCCTACCAAAATAAGATTGATATTTAAGTCCTTTATGATTTATAGACCATAAACTATCAGGTTGACTAAAGAAGTCTGATCCATATATATTAATAAAGCGCATCGAATCCGGAAGAAAATATCCATTGAAGCTACCATGAATATGAGAATTATATATAGCTAACGTATCATCTAAAGATTGAGAAGTATCTGGCTGGCTAATGTTATTATTACCGTGTATATGAACTGTAGATGCTAATATGCGTTTACCTATGTTACCATTCCCTGATCTTAAATTACCCCGTCCATACGTATATACTTCAGCCCCCTCTATGTAAGAAGCATTCTCTGAACCAACGAATGTTGAACCAACATCTGTATTTCTAGAGCCAAGAGTAAATGAATTACCCTTATTTTTAGTGCCTAAATAAAACCCAGTATTATTACTTTGACCACCAAAAAAACCAAGTATATTAAAACCTTGATTTTTAATCATATCAACATCTTGTATAGCAGAGGGTGTCTTAATATTTATCGAACCTACATTAATAGTTAAACCTCCAGAGTCAATAGTCTGTCCATATTTAACATTTAATGCAGTAGTATTCATTGTTGGTTCGATCCCATATCTATCATAGCCAATAGATACAGCATTTGGATCACCATTATTATACCCTCTTAAAGATATGAGATTAGGGAACAAACCAAAGCCCGGAAGTGAGCTTGGGATATACTTCCAAGGAGACCATGTAAGAACCGAATCAGTACCTACAAAAAACTTATCTCCGTTATATTTTCCGTATGTATATGAAGAATCTGCATCCCCCATTAGGATTAAGGCATTAGGCATATCAAAAGTAGACCCTTCATATTCTGTTTCATCTATTAATCCACTACCTCCATCGTTTGTTCTCATACCTATTACAGTAATATCTTTTAAATGTGGTTCAAGTGATGCGGTATCTGATGTATTACCCATAAAAATACCATTCCCAATCATAAGTATTCTATGGGATGAATCAGCTAATCCACTACCGTTATAATTACCAAAAGCAAAGACATCCTCTAAATAGATGTTATTGGTCGTTTCACCCGGACTTTGAACACCTTTGTTATTATAGAATGTATGAAGGTTACCATTGCCGAATATATTCATTCTATTAACCCATAAGGTATCATTATTAGTACCTCCTCCACGACCATTAAAAAATCCAAACGCATTACCTAACCATCCATCTGTATTACTATAATTACCAGTACCCATTACAATACAATGATCTCCAAAACCTCCATAACCTTGCTTAAAAGAATTTGTCCAATTATCACCGCCTAAAGCCATCCCATGTGGAGCAGCACCTGTACCACGTGTTTGAAACCATCCTGTAGAATTAGAATATAACCATATATGATCATTATAGGCACCAGGATTATAATCAAAGTCAATTGCCCCCTGTTGAATAGTCATAGCAGTACCACTTCCATTAGTTATTGGTCCAAATGGTTTAACCCCAAGTGAACCAGATCCAATATTAGCCCAAATTGTACCTAAGTCTTCATCCCCAAAACCAATTCCTAATCTAAGAGGTCTACCTTTTACAGAATCAGGAAATGTAAATAAATTAACATTACCTATTAAAGGAGTTAATCCACGATTTAATAGAATTGTATCATAACCATAGGCACCAGTTGCAGGATTACGTACTAAAACTTGATTATAAAGGCTATCTGCGGCTGGTGCTGAAAAGCTACCACTCCCAATCGGGCTACCATCTTGCAGTATTGTGCCCTTAAAATCAATATTTGCCCAATTCTGAATGGTATCAGCGTTCAATACCTGCATTATAGAATCAACTGCCGGTGGTTGGGGGCCGGTGAGTGTTCCGCCCAGAAACCAGGTTGGCTTCCATTCCGGTACATTCCAGGTGCCAAGTATTTGCATGGTGGTGTCAAATTTTGGGCTCCCAAATATTACGGTACCATTGCCCGTGATGGACCCCGAACCATCAAAATAAACATCACCGGCAATATCAATCCCTGATGAATCTGGTAATAACCAATCACCTTCTATCAGATAGGTGCCACTATTGAAATAATAGATATAATTACAGCTTCCTCCCGGACATCTGACATTCAATATATCTGTTACATCATTATTGCCTTCATTATCAGCGCCATAAACTTCCGGTACATATTTTCCTCCAAGCAGATCCACACCATTGATCTTGAACTGTGATGTGGCGTCCTTGATCACAAATCCACCTCCGATCACTTCCACGTAATTGTTCACGGTATCAATTACAAAACCAACGCCACCGGTCCATAATGTATCAAAAATACCCACAGGTGCTTTCATATAGTGCTGTGCCCTGGCATGCCCATAAATGCGTATTGAATTATCAATAGGTTGTTCGGCCGGGTTTTGGGCAACCAGGCTCATGGCTGCGAAAATTAATAAAATTGAGATTATCCTTTTCATATCATTAATATTATCCGATGAATACAAACATGAGTTTATCAATGGCCCGGCCGCTAACGAATGTCACGGTATCGGCTGTGCGGTTGCCTTCGGCCAGGTCGGTTTGACGGAGCAGGTATTTTCCCATGCTGTCGCTCCATTCAAATGTTTTATAGATAGCCGATTCATTGTGCAGGTTATGGGTTACTTCAAGGGTGCCGTTCTCGGCAATAGAGTAAGGCCCTTTTTCGACGATGGTAAATGGTGCTGCACCCACGGTTATGTTAGCAACGATCGCATCAATCTGATCTTTATTATAATAATTCGAAAGCAGGTTTTGAAAGGTGATGAGAACAACACTGCCTGCTTGTGTGGCCGCTAAATAGGCTGTATTGAGCAGGCTTGATACGATTGGTTTTATTTGAGAGTACTTTGGCATGACGCAAGTTTTTTAAATCCATATATATTCACCGGACTCTGTTGTGATAGGATCGCCGGTCTCGTCCATTAAAAGATCAATCGATTGTCGATTGCTGTATGCTTTTTCTGAAAGGGGTATGCGGTATTCAAACTCAATGGCATAGAGCCGGTCGTCATCTTTATGCTGAAAAACTTTCGTACTGGTAACCAGTACCGGTATCATCCGGTAGTTTTCTACCAGGTAGCGCTCGCGGCTGATGATGAACTCATTGGTCCAGTGGAGCTCTTCTTTACTGATCCATCCTGAGTTGCCGGTAAAGGCTTCCTGCATCCAGCTCTCATCATTGGATTGCAGCGAGTACAGCAAGTCGCCGGTGAGGACCATCTTCTCCACCAGGTTGTGTTCAAACTCATTGGTTTTTTCGTGAATTCCTGTCGTACGCAATGTTTCATACGCATCGAGCGAGTTGCGGAAAAAGAATACTTTTTCGTATTCCTGGTAATCCGGATCAACGATAAACTTTCGCACTTCCGATACAGGGTTGTTATCGCCATCCTCAACATAAATTTCATAGTATGAAAGTTCCTTCACGGCCAGGTTTAGCTGGAGCTGATCATGGCCGCAACAGATCTCATACATTTGAATCTCGTCAGGGGTGGTTACTACCGTTTCTATCAGTGAAATGGTAGCCGTGTTATCAGTCCAGTATTTTTTTATCCGGAATTTGAGCGTAGCATGTTGTCCGACATTCAGATAGTAAAGTTTTTCGGGTTGCCAGGTACCGATGGTTTTAACCTGCGGATGCCATGACAGGAACATACCTGCACCCTGGAGCTCATCCATGAACGTCATTTCCAGCTCATCGTACTGCTTTTCCTTGAGCGAATCGACCATGCCACCGATGACACGGGTGATGGTCTCTTCCGTTGAAAAAAGTTTTTTTACTTCATCGTTGTATCTTTCGGCATATTCAATAAAATACCTGGCAATCATGCCAGCTTGTTCAACGATGGGCTTATCAGGATCTTCGGGGTAGGTATAGGCCGGAGTGGTTAATTCCTTTAAATATTCCTGGATACGGAACCTTACATTACCGTCTTCATCCGTATCGAGTCGATCGGTACCCAGAAGAATATAATCTTCGGGTCCATCACCGGGTTGCCATACGCGACAGAAAATAGCATAATCGTCGCGCTTTGTTTTTTCGGTGCCGGCTACATTGGAGTCTTCGGTAACATTGGATGAACCCGGTGTGAGTGTAAGCGAATAAGCGGTACCGGTTGCGCGGGCCTGCACTTGCACAACGCTGAAAGCATTGTTCCAGGAAACAATAAAATCCTGGCTGAGTAAATAATTGGATTTAAAATAATCTACCAGGCTCTCCATGTAAGCATCCATTGTTCCGGAAGCGTAAGGTGGATATTGGGTGCCTGAGTCGTCGGGAGTAGTGTCACAGGTAAATACGATCTCATTATTTCCCCATGCGAGCGTGAAAGAATTACCATTGGCATCACCGGAAGCCCATTGCATACCAAGATTAGCTTTTGACCCGAGGCTTGAATACTGATTATCCGTATTGATCTTAAACAGGATATCATTGCCTGCCAGGGAAACAACTGCCGGTGATTTTTGAAGTGTGAGTGCCAT
>JAVVFR010000145.1:0-5019 GCA_032250595.1 Bacteroidales bacterium
TAAACAGATAGAAACCTGAAGGAAAGCCATTAAAAAATGGTCTCTGAGAAAAGAAAACTTCATAAAAAAATGAAAAAATATTGCATCATCATTGTGTCATCATGGCTGATCTTTTCCTGTATGCTAGTATCCGGACAAAAGACAATGCACTACGATGACCCTTTATACACGTATAAATTAGCGCTGGACCTCTTTCAAAAAGAGAAGTATGCAGCAGCCAGGGTGAAATTTGAAGAAGTTATCGAATCAATTAGCGACCGGCAGTCACTGTTAAGAGCCGATGCCGAATATTACACTGCTGTCAGCGCTACAGAACTAAAACACCCTGATGCCAGGGAAAAACTGGCCTTCTTTACTGACAATCATCCTGAACACGCAAAACTGAGGATGGCATATTTCTATCTGGGAAAATCATACTATGAAAGTAAAAGATATAAAAATGCCGCTGAATCATTCGATTATGTCAGTGTAAAAGAACTCGACAAAAAACAAACCGATGATTTCTACCTTATGGCCGGATATAGCTGGTTCGAAGAGGAGTCGTTTACCAAAGCAAAAAATGCATTTTCCTTCCTTAAAGATAAAGAAGGCCCATACAAGCCTTATGCAATATACTATTATGCACATATCTCTTATATAGAGAAAGAGTATAAAGAGGCACTGGAGCATTTCAATAAAATTAAAGAGAACGAAAATTTCAACCCTCTTATACCTTACTATATTACCGACATACTGTATCAACAAGAGTTATATGCTGAACTGCCTGAAATAGTAATCCCCATGCTAGACGACCACAAAACAAAGAAGATGGTTACCATAGCCCGGCTTATCGGCGATGCATACTACAAAACAAACAACTATGACCTTGCACTGCCATGGTTTGAAAAGTTCGTTCAACTGAATACAGGTACACTGAGTCGTGAAGATGCCTACCAAACCGGATATGTTTTTTATCAGACCGGCCACTACAGCGATGCAGCCACTATGTTCGAAAAAGTAAAAAATGACAAAGACTCTCTGGCGCAAAATGCATATTATCACCTGGCCGACTGTTATTTAAAAACCGGGGATAAACGTTTTGCGCTGAATGCTTTTTTGGAGACGTATAAGCTGGGATTAGACAAGAATATCACCGAAGATGCTTTGTATAATTATGCGAAATTGAGTTTCGACCTGGAGTTGAACCCTTTTAACAGAGCTATTCAGGCTTTCGAACAGTTTATTGGTGATTACCCTAACAGCCAGCATATCAACAATGCGCAGGTTTTATTGATTCATTTATACCTGAATACAAAAAACTATAAAAATGCTTTGCTCTCCATTGAGAAGATAAAGGATCAAAGTGATAACCTTAAGGCAGCTTATCAAAAGATTACCTATTTCAGGGCCATTGAATTATTCAATGAAGAGCATTATCAGGAATCAATATCCTTGTTAAAAAAATCACAGCAATATTCATTAGACAAGGAGACACGTGCCATGGCATACTACTGGGAGGGAGAGGCGCTATACCGGATCGGCGAATATGAAGAGGCACGCGACCGTTACAACAGATACCAGGTATTGCCCGGTGCTTATGGAAAAAAAGAATATGCCATGGCGCATTACAATATCGGGTATACCTACTTTAAAGAAAAAAACTACCCGGCAGCATTGTTGTCATATAAGAAATTTTTAATGAACACCAATGGCGTTGACAACCGGATCGCAAACGATGCCAAGCTCCGTACAGGCGACTGTTACTTTATTTCCAAGGAGTTTCATCAAGCCATAAAATATTACGATGAGGTAGCACAATCAAATACCCCCCATACCGATTATGCACTATATCAGCAATCCCTCTCTTATGGTGCTTTGGGAAACTTCACCAAAAAGGCGGAGAAACTTAATCTCCTTTTGCAAAGGTTTCCTATGTCGTCGTACAATGATGAGTCAATGTATGAATTAGCACACGCCTATGAAATGAAAGGCGATATCGACAGGGCATTGATATACTACAACCGTTTGATAAACGAGTTCAGCAAAAGCGTATTGGTGAAAGAGGCATTGTTGAAGAGCGCTTTACTTCACCACAGCAAAGGAGATTATAATAATGCACTAACACTCTTCAAGCGGGTTTTCAGTGAATACCGTGGCACACCGGAATCAAAAGAAGCACTGGTAGCCGTGCGTGACATATATGTTGAACTCGACAGGCTCCCTGACTACTATGAGTTTATTCAAACCAACAATATCGTCTCTTCCAACAATGAAGAAGACTCACTCACCTATATCACTGCTGAAAAAATATATATGGATGGGGAGTTCCAAAAAGCGCTTATGCGATTTGACGAATACCTGAATCAGTTCCCTGACGGATTGTTTGCTATCAATGCTAATTTTTATAAGGCAGAGTGTGAATACCGTGAAAAAAATTACAACAAAGCACTTGCAGGATACAATTTTGTTACCAGCCGGCCACGTACAAAATTTACTGAACCGGCTTTGTATAAAGCTGCAAAAATATTTTACGATAGAAATGAGTATGCAAATGCGCTCGACAACTATATTAGGCTCGAGCTCAATGCCGATAATAGGTTATATATCGATCAAGGACGCATCGGTATGATGCGCTCTTACTATCACCTCAAAGATTACAACAATGCAATGAAAGTATCGAAACGGCTTACCATTGACAAAACTATTGAAGACAATATCGTTACTGAAGCACATCTCACACTGGCTAAGTCGGCTCTTAATATTGACAGCATTGTGCTTGCACAAACACATTTTAACATGGTGCTTAAAAGAACAAAGAGTATTATGGCTGCCGAAGCCAAATTTAACCTGGCACAGATACAGTACCAGATGCAAAATTATGACGAAGCCGAAAAGATAGTTTTTGAATTGATCAATGAACTCTCCTCCTATGACTACTGGATCGCCAGGAGTTTTATCCTTTTGGCGGATATTTATGTAGTGCAAGAGAATACTTTTCAGGCAAAACATACCCTTGAGAGTATCATTAACAACTATGAAGGAGAAGAACTCGTGAAACTGGCACAACAGAAACTGAATACCATCATAGAAAAAGAACGGGAAGAGGAGGTGAGGAAAGCTCAAAAGGAGCTGGAAATCGACACTATTATCCCCAACCCGGAAAACAACAACTTTTAGAGGAACAGTAATGAATAATTCAAACCTTAAGAGAATGAAAATAGTATCAAAGCATATGCTGCTGATTTTAGTGCTGTTATCCACCTTTTCGTTGTACAGTCAACAAAATGGATATGATGAAAAAGTCACTATTGTAAAAGCCTATACACCCATAATCAATGATGCGCACAAAATAAACACTGCTCCCGTTATTGATGACACTACAGTGGCTAAACCCGCACTCACCTATAGCATCTCTCCCCAAAAGCTTCAGACAACCATTGAGGTTAAACCCATGAAAGCTGCACGGATGTCGGGTGTGAAAGAGCGTGAACTGCAACATCTATACCTTAAAACAGGTTTCGGGAACTATATCACCCCCTATTTCGAAGTATTTTATAACAGCCTGCGATCGAAAAAATATATGTATGGCATACACTTCCGGCATCTCTCTTCCTCGGGAACAATTAACGACTATGCCTACAGTGGATACAGTGAAAATAGTTTTGATGTTGACTACACACTTTTTACCCGAAATCACCTGGTAAAAACCGATGTAATGTATGACCGGCAAGTGGTGCATTACTATGGTCGTCCGGAAGGTATGAAAAACGATACGCTGGATAAAAATGATATCAAACAACGGTTTCAAACAATGGGTGTAAGCCTGGGGTTATTATCTAACTATAGCAGGTCCAACAAACTTAATCATTACGCAACAATGCGTTATCGCCATTTTAATGATATAAAAAAGAACAATGAACATCATGCAACTCTTACAACGGGCATGAACCATAAAGTCAGTTGGTTAAATATTGTTAAAGATCAGCATGCCGGACTTGATGCTGCTGTGAATTACTACAATACAAAATGGGTTAGTGACTCTAATGATATTAAATTAAATAATGCATTAATTGATATCACCCCGTGGTTTAATGGAAAAATCAATGACCTGACGTTTCGTATTGGGGGAGTTATTAATATCGAAACAGAGAAAGAAACAAATAACAACACACTGCATTTTTTTCCTGACATCCATGCGAAGATAACTATTAAGGAACGTAAATTCATTATTCATGCCGGTGTAACCGGAGGAAATAAAAGAAATGCTTACAGCACCCTGGCCACAGAAAATCCATTTATTGTGAATGTCCCTGAACTGAATAATCAGCTGAACAAAATACGTGTTTTTGGTGGTGTAACCACTCAGATTACCAAACAACTCAATTTTAATGCACAAGTATCATCCATATCCTTCGAAAACATGCCATTTTTTGTTGCAGACACTTCCGAACTGTTCGATAATCGTTTTATCCCACTCTATGATGAAGGTTCCTATTTACACGTAAAAGGTGAATTGGGGTATCAATTTGGAGAGAAGTTTACACTGCTGGCAGGAGGGCATCTATACAACTACAACCTAAGCACACTAAAAAGCGCATGGCATAAGCCGGGATATAAAGTAAGTTTAACAACAAATTATGCTATTCAAAGCACTATTATTCTGGATGCCTCAATAAACTATCTTGGAGATATCAATGTAAGAACATACGAAACAGGTGGGATTGTAACCGACCGCCTCGACAATATATTGGATATTAACCTTTCTCTTGAATACCGACTAAGAGACTATCTCTCAGGTTTTCTTTCGATCAATAACTTAACAGCATCGAAATACTACCGATGGCAATATTATCCATCACAACGGTTTAATGTTCTGCTCGGCATAACCTATGCTATCTGACCCTGTAGAGCGGAGAAAATTATGTTAATAAATTATTGGTAAAAGACCCTAAATAAAGGTCACCGCATTGATTTTTTTCGTACTTTTGTAACGATCACAATATTTTTATAACAGACTGAATATGAGCGAGAAGGAAAAAC
>JAVVFR010000146.1:0-4997 GCA_032250595.1 Bacteroidales bacterium
CCCCTTATCCTTGTCTGCCACCAACGATTCAGATCATGCGATAGGGTGCGACTTGAAACCAGTCCCAGTCGATATTGCTTGCTAAGGTTCTCTATTTTGATAGCAACTGACATTATCTTAAGTTATCTTTTTGATTTTAGATTTGTGATATCTTCAATAATCCTTGTAATCTGCGTTATACTGTGTCCATGAATGACCGCTGCACCTTGTTAAACACAATAATCCCAACTGCCAGCAATACCAGCATAAAGCCAAATGAATACGAAAGGCTTCCCCAGCTGAATGTGCCAACTCCCATTGTTCCATACTTAAATGTTTCAATAATAGAGGTTACCGGGTTCAAAGACATAATCCTCTGCATCCTGGGCCCCATTGTGCTCAAGGGATAAATTACCGGTGTGGCATACATCCATAATTGAACAAAAAAGGTGAACAGTATCGTAAGGTCGCGGTATTTGGTTGTCAGTGATGAAATAAGTATCCCGAAGCCAAGTGCCAGGCCTGCCAGCATTATTATTAAAAGAGGAATTAATAGTAAATAAATATTTGGGGCCACGTCCACACCTGCGAGAAGAAAATAAATATAAACAGCAATGAACAACAAGAACTGTATTCCCATGCGAACCAGGTTAGATGACACTGTTGACAGGGGCATTATTAACCGTGGAAAATATACCTTGCCGAAAATACCCTGGTTAACAGTAAAGGTTGTTGCTGTCTTGTTGAGACAATCAGCAAAGTACTGCCAGCACACTATCCCTGCAAGATAAAACATTGGTTGAGGAAGACCATCTGTTGATATTCCTGCAATACCACCGAAAACCACCATGTACATCACTGTTGTAAGAGCAGGCTGAATAAAAAACCAGGCCGGACCAAGAATTGTTTGCTTATACTGGGTGATAATATTCCTCTTAACAAAGAGGGTAAAAAGATCACGGTACTGCCAGATCTCCTTTAGATCGACCTGCAATAGTCTGTTTTTAGGTTTGATTACCGTTGACCAGCCTGCTGATTCCGTCATAAGAACCTTATTACAGATATAATAGTCCTTTTCTCAATCATTGGTATAATAGTCCTTGCCCTTATCTTTATAACCATATCTCCTGTAACCGTACTCCCCATAAAGGTTGTATCCGTAATAATAGCCCCTGTACCCCATGGTATTCCCGTATCTTAGTCCATAGCCATAATAACCCGAAAGGTTTATATCATTCATGACTATTGACATGTTCTTTAGCTCACCCTGCTTTCTCAGGTCATTGATAAGATCAATTGTGTTTTTTGATGAGTAGCGCTGTCGAACAACGAAGAGATTAATGTCAACAAAGGATGCAAGTAACAATGTGTCAGTCACTATGGCAACCGGTGGTGTATCGATTATAACATAGTCATACTCCTTACGTGCACGGTTAAAAAAATCTTTCATCCTCTCAGATTCAATCAATTCGGCCGGATTGGGTGGTATTGGCCCTGAAGGAGTAAAGACCAGGTTATTTATTTCAGTTTCAAAAAAGATATCTTCATAAACTTTCTCACCTATTAGAAAGGAGGTCAAACCAATACCATTACCCGTTCCAAGTATCTTATGCAGCTTGGGCTTTCGCAGATCGAGCCCTACAAGCAGAACCTTCTTACCAAGGGTGGAAATAATGGCAGCCAGGTTTACAGATATGAATGTTTTTCCTTCCCCGCTCACAGGCGAGGTAATGGCCATAACAGTAGAACCCCCTTCACCTGTAAAATACTTTATCCTGGTACGTATTGACCTGAATGATTCGGCCAGGGTAGAGCCCGGATTGCCGGTAACAGGAATTTCTGATTTGGCAGTGCTATGCCCTATAAATCCAAGCAAAGGAATATCTGTTGCTTTTTCAATATCGCGTCTGTCAATTATCCTGTTGTTGAGAAGATCAAATATAATCAATAAACCAGCGGGTATCAAGAGTCCAAAAACAAGTGCCATAAGATAGTTTTTCCTTTCCGTCGGCTTAATACGAGATGAATTAAAGGAAGCGGCCTCGTCAATTATCCTGGTATCTGATACATTCGATGCCCTTGCAATGCCTGCCTCAGCCCTTTTTTCCATGAGATAATTATAAACCGTATTGTTAAGATCAAATTTACGCTGGATATTCAATAGCTGTCTTTCGGTTCCGGGCAATTTTTGTATTTCCTCTTCAACTTTTGCTAGCCTGCCGTTTACATCATCCAGAAGTTTTGTTACATTACTGAGACTGTTCTCAACATTTTCCTTCAGTATCATCCTGACGTCATTTATTTGCGAATCCATTAAGTTAACTGCAGGAAGATTATCTTTAAGACTGAATGACAGCTGTTTCTTTTCCTGTTGCAACATGGCAAGCTCAGTAACAAGCCTGCCAACTGTGGGGTCCGCAATGCCTACCAGTGAAGGAGAAACGATCTCTCCCGATTCATCCCTTGAATTTATATATTCAAGTAAATATTCATAATACTGTTTTTCAAATTCTATTGTATACTTTTCATTCTCATATCTTTCAATCCTGGAGTGCAGTAAGGATGCCTCAGAGCCAAGATCAATAAGCTCATTATTTAACCTGAAATTTTCCAGGTTGTTCTCTGCAACTGTTAATGAGTCGGATATTAAACCAAGCTGCTCATTAATGAAATTAATTGTGTTTTCAGCTGTTAGGTTTTTTATTTCCAAACCTCTATGGCTATAAACCTCCATCAGCTTATTCAGATAGTCAGCCTCCTTCTCCGGGCTGTAACCACTGGTTGTTAAAGTGATCAGACTGGCTTCTTCGCCTATGGGATTGACATTTAATTTCCCCCTGTAACTGTTGGCCAGACCTCCAAAGCTTTCAAACCAGAAATAATATTTATTCGACCGATCGTTATCATAAACATATCCGTTTTGAGGGAGTATACTGAACTTGAAAAAATAATCGCTGTATTCCTCGCCAAACTCAAGAGTCCTACCCTCAGAGTCTCCTATTTTCAGCGTATACTTATTATCAGGAAGTAACTCTATATCAATCCTCCGGTATTTTGACTGTTTTCCTATGGAGTCAAATACCACTTTGAAGGGGGTGCTTTTGTATTGCCTTACTTCGGCAATACCCCTTCTGCCCACTCCGGTATAAGTAACCCAGAATTCCGGCAATTGCTGCATTACATTATAATTAAGCGAATAGGACTTAAGAATGCCAATTTCATTCTGAAGGTTCCGATGGCTTTTAAACATATCACCTCCCAGTATGAATCCTTCCGAGCCACTAAGAGTATTTTCCTCATCCTGGATGAGCAATGAAGCCGATACGGTATATACTTCCTCTGACCACCTGTTGATACCATATGCTATACTCAGGGCAATAAACAAAGCTATGGCAAACCAGTACCAGTTGTTTACAAATAACGCTATATAGCGTTTGAAATCTATGCCTTCTTCTTCGCGTAGCAAAGAAGGATCGACCTGGTAGCCCGGATAGGATGGGTAGGTGGGTTGTTGTTGGGGAGGACTCTGGTTTTTATCTTGATTCATAGTCTGGTGTTTCGATTAAAATGCAGAGCGCATAGCGCTGCGATCTAGTTGTTTCCAAAAAAGTTAATTAGAAGTAAGGTAGTAGTTATAAGGCTACTGATTGTTGTTAAGGCAAACGATATAGTCGGCAGGTTCATATTGAATATCTTATGTCCCACCGGTTCGATTATGACGATATCATTTGGCTGCATGAAGTAAGCTTCTGAGGTAAGCAGATTTTTGTCCTGCAGGTTAATGCGATAGGTTTTTGATCCATCTTCTGTTGATCTTAAAACCAGCACCCGGTCTCGTCTGCCAAAATCACCCACACCACCGGCACGACCCACCGCTTCCAGAACAGTCAGATAATTATTGTAATTCAAATAGGTACCCGGGGAATTTGCTTCTCCCAGAACAGTGAATTTGAAGCTTAAGAGCTTACATTCAACATAAGTATTATTGAAGAACTTGTCAACTTCTTTCTGCAACAATATGCGTATTTCCTCCAGGCTATGACCGGCAACATCAACCTTGCCAATAATTGGCATAAAGATATATCCGCCTTTATCAACATTATAACCAAGTATGTAGTGTGATTGCTCACCACCGGTCAGTCGCATCTGACTTCCATATCCTTCACCCTGTAATAAATCTACTATTTCACCATCCGGGTTCATTGCTTTTGCCGTAATATATAAGATATCCCTGAATTGTATCTTATAATCCGGCACGTCAACGGGAAAGTACTGCGTTTCTGTTGTTTCGGGTAGATTGTTCAGGTAACTTAACTTCTCTGTGCTTGTACAACTACTAAGTACCAATAATGATATCACAATGACTTCTAAAGCCTGTCTCATAAGGTTAGATTAAATAAAAATATAAAAGTAGATAATTTGTTTTGTTTTTAGATACCGAATTCTTTTGTATCTACCCACCGTATATCAAGAATCGACCAAAAATCCAAAGCAAGCCTATTCAATACGTAGTTATAAGGTAGCCAGCCGTACCCATTTTCTCCCCACGAGGTTCCCCAGGAGTTGCGGATCAGTAGTGCACCTTTTGTTTCTTTGTTGCATATAGTGTTTTTGATTGTGCGCTTGTCATCATAACCTACTGCAACAATGGCATGTCCCCATTGGGCTGATTCGCCGGTGCAGGGATAGGGAATGTTGCCGGGTTTGTCCGAATCCTCAAATGATTGGAAGCCCCAGAAACCAAACATGGACGGGATGCCGGCTTCAAGATATTGCTTCACTGAAGTGAGTACGTCCTTAACAGGCAAGTTCAGTCCCTGCGGATCATGACAGAAATATTTTACTGTCTCGTAATTGTCAGCAAGGGAATATACAAAACTGCCGGGCTCTTTGTCAAAATCGGATAACTTATAGGGCCAATATTTCTCAGAAGGGATTCCACATAAAACTAGAGCACCCATGGTATCCCTTAGCCAGGCACCGGTATCACCGGTAACCTGCATGAGGTTCCTTGTGGT
>JAVVFR010000147.1:0-4996 GCA_032250595.1 Bacteroidales bacterium
TCCTGCATCACTATTTTTGCCATTGTTGTTTTCTTTATCAACGGGATATTGTTAATCATTTTGATTGTGTATCTTTGACTTTTACTTTTTTTGTTGTTAATAGGAATTAAAGATTTTTCAACATAAAAATTTGTTTACAAAGAAGAGGCTTCAACCCATGAAATGGAAACCGATACTGTTTTTATTATTGCTGATGGGAATGATATGGTTTGGATACTATCTTATTTCAACATTAGGCCTTCTTGAAGGGAAATATCCTGTGAATACGGATACTATAAACGATATCCCGTCGGTGTTGTCGAATGTTGTAGTGGATAAAGACAACTATCTTACATTGCAGCTTGCCGACGGAACGATCTTAAAGCATATCAAAAGGCCTTCTGGTATCCCTGGTAATTTCATTGAGCAGCGCCCTGCCGGAACTGAAACAGGCATCGTTTTTAACTTCTCAAATAAAAACTTCAGTGGTGTTCTTCATTACAATATTATTGAACCAGGAAATATTTACACAGATAAAACATTTCGTTATTCTAAAAGTGTAGATATAGAGCATGGTACGGCACATGTTACCATTGAAGATTTTTCGGAAACAAGCGCAGATGCCGGTCGCTGGCAAAAATCCGGTAAGCGAAAGATGGTGTATCGTATTGTTGATCAAAAGAACAACATTTTGCATGACAGTCGTGTCAACATCTCAGGTACCGGTCCGTTTACTACGCATCCAACGGTTATTGCCGGGCCATTTCTTTCGTGTCTTGGTGGTGATTCGTTGATCATTTGGATGGTAACCGACGCCGGAAAAAAACCTGAGATAACACTTCCTGGCGATGAAGGGGAAATCTTTTCATCTTCAATATATGTGAACGGCTACGGTCATATCCATAAGTTTCTCATCAAGGGCTTGCAACCTGCCACCTCTTATTCTTACAAGATTGTTAGCGATGGGTTTCCGGAAGCTGATGCAAGTTTTTTTACCTCACCGGAGGAGGGCAGCACCACTCCTTTCAGTTTTGTTTTCTCCTCCGATTCCCGTGCAGGTAGCAGAGGAGCCGGAGAGGGTGAAATCTATGGTGTGAATACCCTCATATTGAACCGCATGATGGCTGAAGCATATAGAAACAATATCTCCTTCTTTCAGTTTACCGGTAACCTGGTTAGCGGATATGCAAAAAACAGGGAGGAAATGCTTTTGCAATATATGAACTGGAAGCATGCTGTTGAGCCGTATGCATCTTCTTTTCCTGTTTTTACAGGCCCCGGGATGCATGAAAATCATTCTTTTCATTTCCCCAATGCTGAAAAACAGTTGTTTTCTATCAACAGTTTCCCTTATCATACCGTTTCATCGGAAGCGTTGTTTGCCACTCTATTTCAGAACCCTGAAAATGGCCCGCAAAGTGAAGATGGCGCCTTCTACGACCCGGATATGAAGACAATGGATTTTCCACTGTATAACAGAACCGTTTATTGGTATCGTTATGGGAATATGGCTATGATTGTGTTGAACAGTAACTACTGGCATACCTTGCCGAATGAGCTTATTGCTACAATTGGCGGCAACCCCACCGGGTATATCATGGATAACCAACTCGAATGGCTTACTAACACGCTGCTTCGTTTTGAAAAAGACAATACCATCGACCATCTCTTTGTCTCTTTACACACATCGCCTGTTGCCGTGAAGAAAAAGCAAGGTGACGCAGTATCGTTGAAAAAAAATAATGTAAAGCCATTTGTGGCAGGAAAACCTTTGCCTAAAGGATACATACAACGAAAAAATGAACTGCTCAATAGCATTGTCAACCACTCGTCGAAAACGGTTGCTTTGTTATGCGGAGAGGGTTATAACTATAGCCGGCTCTTGGTAGATAATGCCATGATGCAGGCTGAAGGAGGACAGCAAAATGAACAACTGGTATTATCCCGCCCACTATGGCAGATTGCTGTTGGTGCCGGAGACGAAAAACAAAACATTCCCAACCTGTTGTCATACCCTGCACATACAAAATGTAATACAAAAGAACAGGTGATATGCCTGTTTAGTATTGAAGGAAGTGATGTGCAGCTTACTGCTATTAACGTTTTTTCAGGAGAAATTGTAGATCAAATTAAATTAAAATAGCTTACGTTATGCCGGTAGATGAGATTTTACAATATGCCATTTATTTTTTATTGATAGTGTTGATAGTTATAGGTATACGGTATTTATGGCTTGGTATCACCCAGCGTGTTCATCATCCTGAGATGTGGACGGTTTTAAGAAAGAGAGGCAAGATACCTGCCAGCGTTGTTTCTATTGAAAAACAGTATCCGGATAAGGTACGGCTTTATAATTTCTGGTTTCAGCTCATGCGCCTCGACCATGATAGCGTAGAAGGGGCTATGGCGGAGTTGGGTGTATATAAAGGGGAATCGGCCGAGATCATTCACCAATGCGCTCCGGAACGTGATTTTTATCTTTTCGATACTTTTTCCGGATTTATGCATGATGATATTGTGGCAGAAACCGGGGAAGCAGCAACCTATACGGAAGCTAATTTTGCCGATACCGATATGCAGGTTGTGAAACAAAGGCTTGGAGAGAGCAGGCATATTATATACAAAAAAGGTTATTTCCCCGGCTCGGCAAAAGGGTTGGAAGAGGAAAAATTTGCTTTTGTGAGTATTGATGCCGATCTGTATAAGCCTGTCAAAGCTGCACTGCGGTTTTTCTACCCTAGGTTAAGCCCGGGAGGGGTGATAATCATTCACGACTATAATGAGAAATGGGCAGGATTGATGAAGGCAGTAGATGACTTCGTAAAAGATATTCCTGAGACCCTTATTCATGTACCCGATCGATACGGGTCGGTAATGGTTGTAAAAAACAAACTGCAGCCCCACTAAACTGCTTCGCCAAGCAGCGTTGCTGATGTGCAGCCGGTGATCTTCACTGTAACATAAGCACCAGGTATGTAACCTCTCTTTGGGAACACCACTACTTTGTTCTGTTCGTTTCTTCCGGAGAGGTGAGATGTTGATTTTTTGGAGACAGATTCCACCAGCACACTGTAAGATTTTCCGATGTCGGCCCGGTTGCTTTGAAGGCTCAACGCTTGCTGTAGACCGATGATCTCATTTAATCGCTCTTTTTTTACTGTTTCGGGAACATCGTCGTTCATCGATCTGAAAGCTTTTGTGCCGGGGCGCGAAGAGTATTTAAACATAAATGCGAAGTCATAACCAACATCTTTCATCAGCTGCAGTGTATTGTTGTGATCATCGTCTGTCTCTCCACAAAAACCGGTAATAATATCAGTGGAGATACCGATATCGGGAATGTTTTTTTTCAATACTTCAATTCTGTTCATATACCACCGGCGATCGTATTTTCTGTTCATGGCTTTCAGTATAGGGTCGCTACCCGACTGTACAGGCAGGTGAATATGATTGCAGATGTTGGGGGTGTTAGCCATTACATCGATAAGTGCATCAGAGAGGTCTTTGGGATGCGATGTCGCAAAACGGATACGCAGTTTAGTAGAGATAGTAGCCACAGCAGTGATGAGCTCAGGGAAGGTGAAGAGATCCTGATCGTTTTTCCATTGATAGGAGTTTACATTCTGTCCCAATAGAATAATTTCACGATATCCATTATCAAACAGTGTTGCTGCTTCTTCTATAATGGTCTCCGGATCACGGCTGCGCTCTTTACCCCTGGTATAAGGTACGACACAATAGCTGCAGAAATTTTCGCATCCACGCATAATAGAGATGTAGGCAGATATCCCATTGCTGTCATAACGTATTGCTTCCAGATTGCTATAGGTCTCCTCTTCCGATAATATGATATTGGCAGCTTTCTGCCCTGATTCGGCAAGGTGTAAGAGTCTTGGCAGGTCACGGTAAGTATCAGGTCCGGCAATCAAATCAATAGCCTCTTCTTCATGAAACAGCTGCTCCTGCAGTCGCTCTGCCATGCAACCCAATAACCCGATCTTTACACCCGGGTTTTTTACCTTGATGTGTTGTAGCTCGCGAAGCCTTTTCCTGACACGTTGCTCAGCGTTTTCACGTATAGAACATGTGTTTATGAATATTACATCTGCCTGGCGATAATCGGTGGTGAGTTCATATCGTGCATCAGCCATAATAGCAGCAATAATCTCACTGTCACTGAAATTCATCTGACACCCGTAAGTCTCTATGTATAATTGTTTCTTCAATGTGCTGGCCTTTATAAAGTGCAAAGATATAAAATATAACACTATAATTTTTAAGGCAAATAGTCTGTTGAAATTATGATGTATGGGGTTGGTTTATTGATGAAACAAGAAATAGTTGAAGCATTGCCCTTTTTTTATTTTTGCCAGCAGGGTGGATAAAGGATATTTTTCTTTTTCTATGTTACATATCTACCCTTGAAAAAATCTGCAGATCATTAAAATTCCCGCTTCCGGTAAAGCATTCCTCTGTAGATATTTTATTCCCGGATACAATGTTATAATAAATTCATTGTCATTTCATTTGGATAATTGAAAATATATTGTTTTACATTTGTGCAAAATTTTCAATGCGCATTATCATCTAATTATTATGCAAAAAAATCTTGTAATTGTAGAGTCACCGGCTAAAGCAAAAACTATTGAGAAGTTTCTGGGAAAAGAATTTCAGGTAAAATCCAGTTATGGGCATGTCAGAGATCTGGCCAAAAAGGACTTGGGTATAGATATAAAGAATGGATTTCAGCCTGTTTATGAGATCTCATCCGATAAAAAAAAGATAGTACAGGAGCTAAAGAAGCTGGCAAAAGGAGCAGAGATAGTTTGGTTGGCATCGGATGAAGACCGTGAAGGGGAGGCCATTGCCTGGCATTTGTCAGAAGCTCTTGGTTTGTCATCGGCAAAGACCAGAAGGATAGTATTTCATGAAATCACGAAGCCGGCCATTACGGCAGCCATCAAAAACCCTCGAGACATTGATCAGAACCTTGTCAGTGCGCAACAGGCGAGGCGTG
>JAVVFR010000148.1:0-4966 GCA_032250595.1 Bacteroidales bacterium
TTAAATATTGAAAATTAAAGTAAAAAAATATATAGTAAATTGCAACGAATTGTAAATAAGGTAATTATAAAATGTGTATTTTGCAAAATAGGTTCCATGGCGATAGAGAAAACAGTTTGACTGGCAAAGGCATATAAAAATCTTCTACTTTTGTATTGCATATGGAAAAATGGAGGTGAAAATGATACGATTATGGCGATGGCTAAGTAGCGTGATGTTGTTGATATTGTTATTGTCCGGTCAGGTAAAAGCACAGATTCCGCCCGGTTATTACGACAGTGCGGATAACCTGTGGGGCGATTCGTTGAGAACAGCGCTGCACCAAATTATTGATGACCATACAGTATTGTCTTATGCCTCATTGTGGACACATTTCCGTGCTACCGACAGTAAACCCGATAGTACTGTTTGGGATATGTATGCTGATCAGCCATCTGGTACTCCGGCTTATTCCTATAGTTTTGGTGTCGACCAGTGTGGTAACTATGCGCAAGAGGGTGATTGTTATAACAGAGAACACTCTTTCCCTAAGAGCTGGTTTGGAGATGCTCCTCCTATGAATACCGACCTCTTTCATTTGTACCCGGTTGATGGATATGTGAATGGCAGAAGAGGGAACTATCCATATGGTGAAGTTGGCAATGCTTCATGGATCTCATCAAACGGCAGCCGCCTTGGCAACGCTTCATTACCAGGTTATGGCGGTGTGGTGTTTGAGCCTATCGATGAATATAAAGGTGACCTGGCACGTGCCTACTTCTATATGCTTATACGCTATTTGCCACATATTGCCTCCTGGAGCAGCCCTATGTTACAGGATGATACCCTTGCACTGTGGGCAAAAAAGATGCTCCTGCAGTGGGCACTGACAGATACAGTGAGCATGAAAGAGTTGGATAGAAACAATGCAGTATTTATCCTCCAGGGAAACAGAAACCCATTCATTGATCATCCTGAATTCATTGATTATATCTGGGGAAATAAAAAACCAAATACGAGTACTAACTCATATATGATGACCAAACTCCGATGCTGGAGTGCTAATAACAGGGTCCACTGGTCAGGAGTGCTTTCTTATGGAAAGTTACTGATTTATGATATCTCCGGAAAATTATTGTTGATAGAAGAAGTACTGGATGAAAACGGAAGTATGGACCTCGCCGGATTTTCCGGGGTTATCTTTGTCCACTTGGAAGCGGATGGGCATAAAATAGTAAGTAAGGTGATGTTATGATGGCCGCTGGTATTAGCAATCGTTAATCATTTCATTTTTTACGATGAATTATAAAAGTAACAAAGACAAAGTATATACACTAACTGAGTTAGCCAGAGAGATTTCTGCCGTTATTGCCCGGTCATTTAATATTGGCTATTGGGTCAAAGCAGAAATTGCAAAGCTGAATTATTACCCCCGTAGCGGTCATTGTTATCCACAGTTGGTTGATAAAGAACTGGGAACGGTAAAGGCGGATATACGGGGTACTATTTGGTCGAATGATTATACAGCAATCACTAAAAAATTCAGACAAATAACCGGTGAAGCGTTGCAGGATGGAATGAAAGTATTGTGTTTTGCCAGGGTTACGTTTCATCCGGTGTATGGGCTCTCATTGCAGATACTGGATATTGAGCCTGCCTTTACCCTTGGGGAGATGGCTAAAGAGAAACAAAATACCATCAGACGGTTGAGAAAAGAGGGTGTTTTTGAAAATAATAAACAACTTACTATACCACTACTGCCTAAACGTATTGCAGTAATTTCTGTTGAGACATCTAAAGGATATCACGACTTTCGTAAGATCATTGATGATAACCCCTGGAACTATGGCATTACCTACCATCTCTTTTCTGCCATTTTGCAAGGGGAGAAGGCGGTAAATTCTATAATTGCTCAGCTGCAGCGAATCAGCTCTTTTGCCGATATATTTGATGTGGTAGTTATTATCAGAGGGGGAGGGGGTGATGTAGGCTTGAACTGTTACGATAATTACGAATTGGCTAAAACCGTTGCATTGTTTCCGCTGCCGGTGATTACAGGTATTGGGCATTCTACCAATGAAACTGTTACACAAATGGTGGCGCACCTGAATATGATCACTCCCACCGATGTGGCATATGCCATCATCCAGTCCTTTCATAACTTCTCTGTAAGGATCAATAATGCGCATAGCATTTTGAAAACATTGACCCCTGAAATACTACGGGAGCATCACAAACATTTTGATACGCTCGCTAACACTATTATCGCAGAACATCATAACTATCTGACAAATACCGGTCGGATGTTGGATCTTCTGATCATGCATATAGCACAAACACCTGTGAAACTGATGTCAAAAGAGAAGGCAGTGCTATTAAACAAACAGCGTTTAACGAGAATGTTATTGCTTCAGCAGATAGAGCAACAAAAGTTGAAAATTATCCATGCTGTTCACAGCCTCTCTCTGCTTCATCCTGATAATGTGCTGAAAAGAGGATATAGCATCACACGGCACAACGGAAAAGCAATCACTAAGGCCAAAGAAGTTTCTTCCGGCGATCAACTGGAAGTGACGTTAAGAGAAGGAAAATTAATTACTGAAGTTAAATAATAATCTTATGAGTACAGAGAAAGAGATCAAATACTCAGATGCTATCAAGGAATTGGAGACAATACTTCATGATCTGGAAATGAATGAGACTGATGTAGACGAGTTGTCGGAAAAAGTAAAACGAGCCTCCTGGCTCATCACCTTTTGTAAGAAACGGCTTACAGAGACAGAGAATGATGTGAAAGCTATTTTAGATGGACTCGACAGTCAGGAGGTAGGCTAATAGGCATGGCGAGTGAATATTTGGTGTTTTTTTAAAACAATCATCCCTAAAAGCAGAAGTATGAAACGCTATTGCGTATAATGATACCCTCGCCTTATCTATGCATGTGACGCTTTGCAGTTGCTCCGGAGATCAGCTTTTTCAAAAAGTGCAACCTGTTATTTCATCTGCTTACGCAGTTTTAATATTATTTCCTGAAGCAATTTTTGGCAAAAAAAGCTTTTTAAGATCTGCCATCTTTGCGCAGCTCTTTATATGATTTTCCAAACAGCATCACCGATGTTTTCTCCCGCAGGTTGGGAGTCAGCGAGTTTAAATAATTGAACATGTTCCACCTTTTTCCTGATTGTTCGTTGTTTTTTGGTTTTTTCATAGTGTCGTATTTTTTAGTATTTTTTGCGTAGTTATTCGAAAACGTATTGCAGGCTTTCCGTAAAACATTCATATCTTAAGAGCGAGGAAAGGCTCAAAAGACAGGATTTTCAATAGGTTGCTGATGAAGTGTAAACTCAATAAGGTGCTAAAAAATCCAATGCGAAGATACACAATTTTTAAGTTAAAACCAACCGTTTTCTCTTATTTCTTGTTAAAAGAGTTTCATCAGTATTTATGGATATCGTGTGGCAGTTACAATGGTTGAAAGCCCTTTGTTTGTTACTATATGCTGCTGTATCAATTTCTTGATCCACCAAGAAATATCATGACATAATAGAGTAATGTAGCCAGCGATGCCAATGCAGCTACAACATAAGTATAAGCGGCCCATTTGAGTGCATCTTTTGCTTTGGGATAGGTCTCGTGGGTGGTGATACCGCTGTTGTTAAGCCATGCCAAAGCACGCTGACTGGCGTTTATCTCAACAGGCAATGTGATCAAACTGAAGAGTGTCATAAGTCCAAAAAGAACAATACCTACTAAAAGCAGCGTTGGGAATGTCTCAACAAGAATAATACCGGCCAGTAAAACCCATTGCACCCATTGTGAAGCAAATTGTACCGCGGGGACCAAAGCTGATCGCATCTGTAAAGGTGCATAAGCGTTGGCATGCTGAATGGCATGCCCTGTCTCATGTGCAGCGATCGCTGCTGCAGAGATGCTGTTGCCCTGATATACCGCAGGACTTAGATTGATTGTCCGTTTTGCAGGATTGTAATGGTCGGTGAGCTCCCCCCGCACTGATACTATCTTTACATCATAAATGTCATTGTCACGCAACATCTGGTCTGCTACCTCCTTTCCGGTTAACCCATAATTCATGGGTACCTTGCCGTATTCCCTGATCTTGCTCCGTAAACGATTGCCTATCATCATACTGATAAGCATGAAAATACCGAAAATTAAAAAATATCCTAACATCTGTGTGTCTTTTTTTTCTTCATTTTATCAATAATCTTGCCAGTGATAATGTACTGCAATTTTGACAGTAAAAAATGTACTTTCTTTTGCTTTAAGAGGTAGATGGCAATCAAAATTTTTCTGTCGTTACGCTCCTGTCATCATTGACGTATCGGTAATTTATTCTTTAATAGTTTGTTTCTGCTTCTAACCGTATGATCCGCTCCACCCTTTTGTGTCGCAAAAAACTGCGTAGTATCTGCCTTGAATCCCTGTTGTCGGGCTGGTATTCAATGTAATTTTTTAAAGCAGAAGAGTGGTGTATTGCCTCTTGCTCAGGAATGTATCCGTATCCGCAATAGCGGTTGTTCTCTACCATTACCAATGATTTTTCATCATGGGTGCGTCCCTTATCAATAACAACAAAACTCTCATGGTCGAACATAAACGGCTGTATCGCCTTTTGTATCCGGTTGTTATACTCATCAGGAGGCTCTTTGCCTATACATGCACCATGGCACTGATGAACCTGGTGGTGAAAACATGCTCCTCCGGATTTGTATAATCCACAAAGCTTTTGGCACAATGTATGCACCTCAACAAGTTGAAAAAGAAAAGCTTTGGCTTGGGTATGGCTGGAGAAACTGGTGAGAGGTGCCGATCTGTTGTTCACGTTTTTTTTGATGCATAACAAGATATATCCGTTCTCGTTGTATTCCTTGTACAGCCCATATTGCAATATTTTTCTCCTCAGTGCCCGGTTGAACTTAGGACTGTGTGCCTTGATGGCTTCCGATTCAATTAGCAGGGCTATGAG
>JAVVFR010000149.1:0-4957 GCA_032250595.1 Bacteroidales bacterium
CCAGGAAATTACCCCACGGATTGGATGATTCCAGTATTCTTACTTCTGAAGTAAGGGTGCTGTTGGAGGAAATGATGATAAACCTGCCGGACTTAGAGTTATATACGTTAACATCAAAGGTCTCATCCTGCTCTTCAAATATGATTTTATCATTTTTTACATCATCACCGAGTTGATGGCTCATGACTTTATACGCACGTAAAGTCACCGGATCTTTCAGGGTATAAAAAACTGTTTTATTATCTGATGCCCAGGCAACACTCCCTGTAGTTCCGGGAATGACATCAAAAAGCATCTCTTCTGAAGAGATATCTTTAAAACGGATATCATAGAGCCTTCGACTTATTGTGTCTTCTCCAAAAGCTACTATATTATTGTCGGGGCTGATATAAAAATAGCTGTCGTCATAATATGTATATCCTTCAGCCATGGTATTGATGTTCAAAAAAACAGCGTACTTCTGCTCTTCAAAACTTCGTTTGCGACAATAAAGCGGATATTCTGAATCACCTTGATATTTGGTAAAATACCAATAACCGTTTTTATGATAGGGTACTGTTTCTTCGTCTCTAACAATACGATTGGTTATCTCCCGGTATAGCTCTTCCTGTAATGCTTTTGTTGGTTTAAGCACATGGTCGGTATAGTGGTTTTCTGCTTCAAGGTATGCTTTTACGGCTGGATCTTTCCGGTCTTTCATCCAATAGTAGGGGTCGATACGTATATCATTATGTGCCGATAAACGGCAAGGCTCTTGCTTCGCATCCGGTGCTTTCATGGTCTCTTTTAGTTTTTGGTTACACGATGGCAATAATAGTATTGCCAGCATCATGATATTATAAGGTATATTTTTTGTGCTCACTGTAGGTATTATTTTAAGATTTTTTTCCATCCAATTTTTCGCATATTACGAATGATTACCATAGCACAAAGAATGGCAATGCTGAAATAGATCAATGCAAAAAAGTAGTTTTGAAATATCAGTTTTCCGATAGCAAAAAGCACAGAGAGCACCATCAGCGATCCGGCTATCCAGTTAACGAACAGGTAGCCATATCCTTTGTCGCTTTTCACATCGGGCAGGAGGTTGCTTATCTTTTTCCATCCAATGCCACCCGGATGTATTTTTTTGTAGAAGGATATAAGTACAGCCTCTTCTGTTGGCATGCTTAGCAAGGTAACAGAAATCCATATGAGGGTAGACCATCCGACAATAACAAGCAGTATGACTTCATAAGGCAATGGTGCAGTGATGTTGAAATATGTTGCCATAAATTGTTCGTTGATAAGGAGGGGATAAACAAGAAACGGTGCTATCATAGCAGCTATTTCGGACCATGCATTGATACGCCACCAAAACCAACGGAGTATAAGCACCAATCCTATTCCTCCGCTGCAAATAAGGATAAATTCCCATGCTTTACTGATTTGCGTAAGTTGAGTAGTAACAATGAAGGCAAGTATCAATAGCACAACAGTAGTATATCTCGACACGCGGACATAGTATTTCTCAGTACCTTCTTTTTTGATGAATGGTCTGAAGAGGTCGTTGATGATATAGGAGGTTCCCCAGACGGTTTGTGAGGCAACAGTCGACATGAAAGCAGCGAAAAAGGCGGCGACCAGTAATCCAAGAAGTCCTTTTGGCAGATAAGCTACCATTAACTTAGGATACATCTTGCCGGGGTCTATAGTGTTTTCATACTGTTGATAATAATCGATGTATGCTTTGCTGCCAGAGATCATCAGTTCATCAGGAGAGAAGGTTTGGCCTTTAATCTGTTTTTCTGCCATATGGTAGTGGACAGGGTTCATTATTTTGAGGCTGTTAATATCCGTTGTTTTCGGCATGACCGCTACTGCGGCGAGAGCAACGATAATCCATGGCCAGGGGCGAATGGCAAAATGAGCGATCTGGAACCACAGGGTAGCGAGTAAAGAGTGTTTTTCATCTTTTGCCGACATCATACGTTGAGCGATATATCCACCGCCACCGGGTTCAGCTCCGGGGTACCAGCTAGCCCACCACTGCACTCCGATGTAAGCGATGAATGCCAGTGCCGATAGCTGCAGGATAGTGCCGGTGCTGCTTCCTTGTCTGCTGCCAATAATAGGGGTGAAATTGAAGACATGATCGGGCAGGGACGCTTTCAGCCCTTCTATGCCTCCTATATCAGCATGGTTTACTGTTAGCACAGCTAAAACAATACATCCGGTCATGGCTAAGACAAACTGAATAGTATCAGAAACCGATACTCCCCATAAACCCGACAGGGAAGAGTAAAAAGCTACAAACAGGGTGATACATCCTACCAGCATCAGATGCGATGAGAAATGGATGCCGAGCATCGTAAAATGGGTGACGCCAAAAAAGGCAAATTCAGGGAAGATTACTTGAAGGATTTTTACCATAGCGAGGTTCACCCAGGCAATAACAATCATGTTCATAACAACACCAATGTAAACAGCCCTGAAGCCACGAAGAAATCTTGCAGGACGCCCGGAATAGCGTATGCTCACAAACTCACAGTCGGTAAGGATGCCTGCTCTGCGCCATAAACGGGCAAAGAAGAATACCGTTAACATTCCCCCCAATAGCATATTCCACCATAGCCAGTTGCCTGCAATACCGTTTTTAGCTACCAGTTCTGTGATGGCCAGAGGTGTGTCGGCAGCAAAGGTGGTGGCTACCATGCTTGTTCCCGCTATATACCACGGCAGCTTACGCCCACTGAGAAAAAAATCTCCCGTGCTACGACCGGCACGACGACTCATGTATACTGAGATAAAGATCAGTATGATGAAATAGGAGGCAATAATCAGCCAATCTGCTGTGGATAATATCATCGTATACTCGTTTTATGACGGCTAATTTATAAAAATTGAAGTGTAAATCCTCCATTTTATTATTTTTAATAAATTGGAGAGAGAGTCAGACTAAAATTATATCTTTGTGAGTTAATACTCGTACAGATTATAAATATGCATATTTTTGAAGCTTACCAGCTGTTACTTAGGTGGTAAAAAAAGTTTGTTCTAATGAAGAGAAAGACGTGGGTAATAGTTATCAGTATCTTGATAGTGGCTGTTTTGGCAGTTGTCTTTTTTCGCAGCAGTGATATTACAGGAGAGCGGAAAGACCTTTTTGTGAAAGTGCAGAGGGGAGATTTTTCGATCAGTGTCACTACTGTGGGTGAGTTGGAAGCACGAAAGTCAACGGAAATTATGGGTCCTGAGAATTTACGTCAGGTGCGTATCTGGCAAGTTAAGATCACTCATATTGTCCCGGAGGGGACGGTCGTTAAAGAGGGTGAGTATGTTGCAGAGCTTGACAAAAGTGAGCTTACCGGCCGGGTAAAAGACCTGGAGTTGGAGATCGATAATCTGCAGTCGCAATATCTTACTACAAAACTCGACACTACCATGTCGTTGCGTTTGGCACGTGATGAACTTATCGATCTTGCGTTTTCGTATCAGGAGAAAAAGATCGTTGTAGAACAGTCTGAATATGAACCACCGGCTGTAAGGAGGCAAGCACAGATTGATCTTGAGAAAACCGAACGGTCGTTGAAGCAGGCCAAGAAAAATTATGCCCTCAAAAGGCAGCAGGCAGAAGCCAAGATGAGAACGGTAGAGCTGCAATTGGCACAAGGAAAAAGAAGAATGCAAGAGATGATGGAGGTGTTGCAGCAGTTCACTGTTACTGCACCGCAAGCCGGAATGGTTGTTTATACCCGTAACAGCAGAGGGGCCCCCCAGGGAGAAGGGTCGTTTGTGAATGCCTGGTATCCTGTTGTTGCGCAACTGCCGGATCTAACTACAATGATCTCTAAAACCTATGTTAATGAAATTGACATAAGTAAAATTAATACCGGACAGAAGGTTGTTATTGAAATAGATGCATTTCCCGGACAGCGATATGCAGGTAGTGTAATAAATGTTGCTAATATAGGGGAGCAGCGCCCTGGTAGTAGTGCCAAGGTGTTTGAAGTGAAAGTGGAGTTTGAAAAAGGTGATACCTCGCTGCGCCCTGCAATGACATCAAAAAATATTATTATCACCGAGGTTGTGAAGGACGTTGTTTTTGTGCCCCTGGAGTCGATCTATCATATCGATACCGTTTCTTATGTGTTTAAGAAAGAGGGAGTGAAGATAGTGAAACAACAGATTGTCACAGGGAAAAGCAATGATAACCACGTAATTATTGAAGCCGGCCTTACCCCCGATGATGAAGTAATGGTTAATGAACCCGATGATGCAGATGAATTAAAGCTAATTCTATTGCAGCAAGAGACGAGTGAGGAAAATTAAAAGCATGTTTGTTCGTGAAAAGAATCCTATATAATTTTTATATCGCACTTGAAGCGGTTAAATTTAACCGAAGCAGGGCTATTCTTACGGCATTGGGTATTATCTTTGGTGTTGCTGCGGTTATTGCAATGATGGCTGTTGGAAAGGGAGCCAAGCAAGAGTTGCTCGAACAGATAAAATTAGTGGGAGTAAATAATATTGTTATTGAGAACAAGGATGTTTCACAAGAAAAACAGGAGAGTAAAGCGATTGAAGAAATAAAATACTCTCCCGGATTATCTATGAGTGACCTTGATGCATTAATTAAATTGGTTCCTTCAGTTAAGAAGAGCAGCCCTGAGATAAAGTACGATGCTTTGGCCATACGTGAGGGGAAAGGCTTTCAGGTAATTTTCAGCGGGGTGCATACCGACTTTTTCTCTATGTTTAACCTTCAACTCAGCAGTGGCAGTTTGTTTAATCCTGTACATATCGACAGGTCGAAGCCGGTGTGTGTGATTGGTCAAACCGTGAAGAACAGACTTTTTACCGATGAAGACCCCGTAGGAAAATATCTGAAGTGTGGTGATCTCTGGCTACAGGTGATTGGTATACTTGAATCAAGAGCGATAGATAAAAACACCGCAGGCAATCTTGGGTTATCTGC